>JBKBUB010000146.1:0-4250 GCA_046290925.1 Thermodesulfovibrionales bacterium
GCATGCCTCAAATGAAGTGAATGGGCCACTTCACCACTTCACCTCTTCACCAATTCACCAAATATCAGCCTAATTTTGCAATGTTTGAGCATATCGAACCTTTTGATATTAAATGTGATACCTTAATCAAGAATGTACCTCTGATGTCTTAATCACTTCAGGTTTATGAATAGCTCCTTTGCAGATCGTCATTAAAACCACGCCCTTCAGTGACCATCCTTCAAAGGGTGTGTTTTTACCAAGAGATATAAACCCTTCTGATTGGACTATGAATTCCCTGTTTAAATCACAGATAGTGATCTCGGCCCTTGAACCGGGTCTTAGCGTTCCCCCCTGTATCCCTATTATTCTTGCTGGTTCAGTTGAAAGTTTTTTAATAATCTCTTTGAGGCTCAGAGAGCCTCTTTCTAAGAGGCGCAGGCTCAATGAAAAGGCAGTCTCCAACCCCGAGATACCTGAAGGTGCCATATCAAATCCCTGAAGTTTTTCATCCCTGTGGTGTGGAGCGTGATCCGTGGCTATTATATCAATCGTGTTATCCTTCAGACCTTCAATAATTGCTTCTACATCTTCCTCTGTCCTTAGAGGTGGATTCACCTTCGCATTTGTATTATAATCGGCCACTGCCTCTTCTGTAAGGGAGAAATAATGGGGGCATGTCTCTGCCGTGACATTCAGTCCTTCCTCCTTTGCCCTTCTAATCAATTCTACACCTCTTTTTGTCGAGACATGGGCGATATGAAGTCTTCCACCTGTCAAACCTGCAAGCATTATATCCCTTGCGATCATTATCTCTTCCGCTTCTTTCGGGACCCCTCTGAGGCCAAGCCTTGTTGATACCTTTCCTTCATTCATTACCCCGCCTTCTGATAGGTTGATGTCCTCTTCATGGGATATTATGGGGACATCAAAGGTCTTTGAATATTCAAGGGCCCTTCTCATTATCAGGCTGTTCATCACAGGCCTTCCATCATCAGAAAAGGCGATACATCCTGCACCATACATTTTCCCAATGTCTGCAAGTTCCTCGCCCTTCTGACCCTTTGTTATAGCACCAATGGGATATACATAACATGCCCCTTCGGCATAAGCCTTTCGCATGATAAATTCTGTAACGGTCTCGTTATCATTTACGGGATCTGTGTTTGGCATACAGCAGAGTGTTGTAAAACCGCCCTTCAGTCCGGCAAGGGTTCCTGTCTTGATGGTCTCCTTATGGCTGAATCCTGGTTCTCTCAAATGGCAGTGCATATCAACAAACCCTGGAAGGACGTATAAACCTGTGGCGTCGAGGGTCTCGATGCCAGGTTGAGGACTGAAGGCCGAGGGTCTAAGACGGATCTCCTTTATGGTTCCATCTTCGATTAAGATGTCACCTGTGCCATCAATATCCTGCGATGGGTCTATAATGTGGCCATTCATGATGAGGATATTCATATAATTTCCACCAGGATATTAAGTTTGGTTTTAAGTCTACCATATTAGAACATTTATGCACAACCTGATTTTACCCAATGTTGCTAAAATTAGCCTATTATCGGTTGATAGGTGAAGTGGTAAATACAAAAAACGCCGATAGAGCAATAAAGAAAGGATAGCCAATCCCCGGATTCCAGAATACTTGACAAAAACAGTAAGGTATTTTATATTTTTATATGCTCAGGTTGTCAACAAAAGGACAGTATGGTGTGCGGGCTATGTTTGAGATAGCAAAGGGCTATCCTGAGAGGCCTGTTACAATAAGGGAGATATCAGAGAGACAGGAGGTCTCTGCTCCTTACCTCGAACAGATACTCAATAAGCTCAGGAGAGCAGGTCTTATAAAGAGTGTCAAGGGGCCTGGAGGTGGTTATGTCCTTTCTAAAGAGCCTGGGCAGATAAGTATAGGCGACATATTGAATGAACTGGAGGGGCCTGTTGCCTTAACATCCTGTCTCACTCCTGGAGAAGGATGCACGAGGGTTGATGGTTGCGTTACCCATCTTCTCTGGAAATCCCTTGGTGCAAAAATAGAGGCCTTTTTAGAGACTATAACACTTAAGGACCTGATAGAAAAAGAACCCCTTCTCTCAGGGATACAAAAGAATAAAACCTATAAAACCAGTGTGGCATGACCTTAAAGTTTGTAGAAAATATAAAGGCAGATGTAACAACAGACATAGTTTATATGATGTGTCCAATGCATCTGCTTAAGCTCGAGGAAAAGATGAAGGAACTGGATAAGGGCCAGATACTCGAAATACTTACAGATTATGATGGCGCACTCGAGGACATTCCTGGCTGGTGCGAGAAGACAGGCAACGAATTCCTCGGTATAGAGGAAACAGAGGACTATTACAAGTTCTATATAAGAAAAAATAAATAACCCTGATTCCCAAGAATTGTTTCCAGGGTGAAAGTGAGGGAAAGATGAGAAAGTGTTATTTTGACCATGTTGCAACGAATCCATTGCATCCCGAGGTATTAAAGGAGATGATGCCATATCTTACCGAAGAATTCGGTAACCCCTTGAGCCTTTATCCCCTCGGGATGAATGCAAGGAATGCTATTGAGAAGGCCCGCAGCCAGGTTGCATCCCTTATAAACTGTAAACCCTCGGAGATCATATTTACATCGAGCGGCGCTGAATCGAACAATTTTGCCCTCAGGGGTATCGCCCTGGCAAGACAGAATGAGGGAAAACATGTGATAGTCTCGAGGATGGAGCATCACTCGATCCTTAATTCTGCCCGATTCCTGGAGAAGATGGGTTTCACGGTCACCTATGTAACGCCTGACAAAAATGGCATTATAGAACCTGATTCTATTAAGAAGGCGATAACAAAGGAGACAACCTTAATATCTATAATCCATGCCAGCAGCGAGGTTGGAACTATTGAGCCAATTAAGGAGATTGCCAGGATAGCTAAAGAACATAAGATTATTATGCATACCGATGCTGTTGCATCAACTGGTAATATCCCTGTTGATGTAAAGGACCTTGGCGTTGATTTATTGAGCATGGCGGCTCATCAGTTCTATGGTCCAAAGGGTGCTGCAGCATTGTATGTCAGGGAAGGTTTGAGGATAGTGCCCCTTATTTATGGTGGAATACAGGAAGGAGGAAGGAGGGCCGGGACAGAGAATGTACCAGCCATAGTTGGTATGGGAAAGGCTGCGGAACTCGCAAGGGAGGAGATTAGTAGCAGGATTGAATATGTCAAACAACTCAGGGATAAACTGATTGGGGGTATCCTTAAGGTCGAGAATGTCTATCTTACAGGTGATCCTGTAAACAGGCTCCCAGGACACGCAAGCTTTGTGGTTGAGTACATCGAGGGTGAGTCTATGCTTCTCATGCTCTCTGCAAAGGGGATCTATGTTGCAAGCGGCTCTGCCTGTTCTTCGAAGGCATTAAAGGCCTCCCCTGTCCTTCTTTCAATGGGAGTGCCTGCAAGCCTTGCCCAGGGATCTATAGTATTTACCTTGGGCATGGGTAATACAGAAGAGGATATTGAATATACACTCAATGAGTTTCCTCCCATTATAAAGAGACTCAGGGAGATATCGCCCTTTGCAAAAGGATGGGAAGAAAAGGCAGGGGGTGTTTGTTATGCACCTAATGAAGAAAAAGCCTAACTAAAAAGGAGGATTATATGTACAGCGAAAAGGTCATGGATCATTTTATGAATCCCAGAAATGTTGGAGAGATACCTGACGCTGACGGTGTCGGGATGGAAGGAAACCCAACCTGTGGAGATGTGATGAAGATATATATAAAGGTGGAGAATGGAAAAATCGTTGATGCCAAGTTTAAGACCTTTGGTTGCGGTGCCTCCATAGCTGTCAGTAGCATGGTTACAGAGATGGTTAAGGGAAAGACCTTAGAAGAGGCACTACAGATATCAAAGGAGACAGTGGCAGAGGCACTGGGAGGACTTCCACCGCAGAAGATGCACTGCTCAAATCTCGGAGCTGATGCCTTGAGAAAGGCTATAGAGGATTACAGATCCAGACATTCAGCCAGTTAAACGATCATCAGAAAGATCATATACCTATGTTGCATAAATTCGAAGGGCCGGCACGCCTCAAACCGAGGTCATGAAGATGAGAGAAAAGATAAAAAAGCTAATCTCGCTCATTAGAGACCAACTGCCTGATCGAAAGATAAAGATCATGCATGTCTGCGGCTCCCATGAGCACACTGTTCAGAGGTGGGGTATAAGGAGCGTGCTCCCTGAGAACATAGAGGTTTTCGCTGGTCCAGGCTG
>JBKBUB010000147.1:0-4230 GCA_046290925.1 Thermodesulfovibrionales bacterium
CTGATAGACCTTTGCATTGTGATTGATGATGACTAATGCTCTGCATGGTGTATACTCCTTTTGGTATTTGGGCAACCATCCTGATAACCTTTTTAAGGGAATAAAAATCGTATCAAGGAGTTTTAAAGGGTGGTTGCCTTTTTTGTCAATTATGAGGAAACAATACCTTTTCGAAGAGATTATTTTTGAGGAAACGCGAAAGATTGACTTTGACAGAGATGAAATTGTATACTTTTTGACGAGGTAAAAATGGGAACGTATACAACATATCATCCACACAGGATAAAAAGGAAGCGGACTCACGGTTTTCTCGAGAGGATGTCCACAAAGGGCGGCAGGAGAGTCCTTAGCAGGAGACGGGCAAAAGGGAGAAAGAGATTAACCATATAGTAAAACCTGGCCCCTCACTGGCATAATGCTCAAAAAGATAATTATATCCCTTATTAAGGGCTATAGATATGTCCTTTCTCCTATGCTTCCCTTCTCTTGCAGGTTTTATCCAACCTGTTCTGCCTATTCGATTGAGGCTGTAGAGAAATACGGGGCATTAAAGGGGCTTTACCTTTCCTTAAGAAGGGTTCTAAG
Source organism: Thermodesulfovibrionales bacterium (assembly GCA_046290925.1). GTDB lineage: Bacteria > Nitrospirota > Thermodesulfovibrionia > Thermodesulfovibrionales > UBA9159 > JBBIPQ01. Next base: position 586 of record JBKBUB010000147.1, read on the forward strand.
ATGTAACCCCTTTAATCCTGGTGGATATGACCCTGTAAAATAATATGGATTCACTTGAAAAAAGAACACTTATTGCAGTAATCCTGGCGCTCGTGGTGCTTATTGCATCACAGTATTTCTATTCCTTATTCTCACCACCGCCACAATCACCCCAGCCCCAGGAAAAACAGGAAAAAGAGGCAGTCAGGAAAGAGGCTCAGCAAAAAGAGACGGTAATGGAGGTAAAAAGTGCAGCAGTTCCGACCACAACCGCTGATTACAGGGAAACAAAGGTCGAGACTGACCTTTATCAGGCTACTATCTCATCTCGTGGCGGTACGATTGCGGGATTCAGGCTCAAGAAGTATAAAGATAAAAATGGCATAAGTGTATCTCTGATAGGTGATAGCGATGCCTATCCTGCTTTAGGCATAGGTAGTGATTCGCAGGCAATTATCTTTTCTCAACAGCCAAATTTTAGCATAAGGGGTAAAGACCTTCTTCTAAAAGGGAGTGAAAAGGGTTCACTCATATTTGAATACACTTCGCCTCAACTATCCGTAAGGAGGACTTATACATTCTATGGGAATACTTACAAGATAGACGTTACAGAAGAGGTGGCTGGTCCATCTGACTACTGGGTAACACTTGGTTCATCCTTTGGCTACCATGACCCGAATGACAGTACAGCACCTCATATAGGGCCTGTCCTGTTAAAGGATACTGACAGGATAGAGTTTACGGCAAAGAAAATGAAGGAACCAAAGGTCTTCAGTGAGAAGATAAAATGGATCGCCCAAGAGGATAAATACTTCTTTTCCTCGATTATACCTCCTCAGAATCTAACAGAGGTGAAGATATGGAAGGATAAGGACTCTATTATTAGCGCCGTCAGGCTAAAATCAGGTGTGAATGCCTATTCAGTTTATGCAGGGCCAAAGGAATATGATACTTTAAAGGAACTAAAGGCAGACCTCGAACACATCATTGATTTCGGTTTCTTCTCAATACTGGCAAGACCTTTATTCTGGATTTTGAAATTCTTTTACGGATTCATGGGTAATTATGGTTGGGCCATTGTCCTTTTAACTATCATAACAAGACTTCCCTTTATCCCAATAATAAATAAGGGGCAAAAGGCAATGAAGAGGCTTCAGGAGATACAGCCTCGGATCAATGAGCTTAGAGAAAAATACAAAAATGACCCTCAGAGGCTTCAGAAGGAGATGATGGAGATATACAAAAAGTATAAGGTTAATCCCATGGGCGGATGTCTTCCAATACTGTTACAGATACCTGTATTCTTTGCCCTCTACAAGGTACTCCTTATAGCGATTGAACTGAGGGGAGCGCCTTTTATGTTCTGGATAAAGGACCTTTCTATGAAAGACCCTTACTACATATTACCAATCATTATGGGAGTCACTATGGTAATTCAACAGAAGATGACCCCATCCTCCCTTGACCCGAGACAGAATAAGATAATGATGTTCATGCCTGTAATCTTTACTTTTCTATTTCTGAATTTTGCGTCAGGTCTCGTCCTGTACTGGCTCGTGAATAACATCCTGAGCATAGGTCAGCAGATCTATATAAACAGAAGAAACAAATAAGAACTGATATGACATTCCGATTAATGGATAAAGTAAAGGCTGCTGGTTGAGCAGCAAAGCTTGGTCCGTCGGACCTTGAGGACATCATATCCTCCATTCAGAAGAGCATTGATAGGTCCGTTCTTGTCGGGCCCGGGGACGATGCAGGCGTTTTCCTTATCAATAAAGATTTGGCCATTGTAGAGACTGTTGATATCATAACACCTGTAGTTAATGACCCTTACACATTCGGAAGGATAAGTGCCGTTAATTCCTTGAGCGATATTTATGCGATGGGAGGAACTCCTCTCACAGCCCTTGCAGTACTCGGGTACTCTTCCTGTGATTATGAACCTGTGGTGATAAAGGAGATATTGAGGGGTGCCACTGATATACTCTCTGATGTCGGTGTTTCACTCATGGGGGGACATAGCTTTGAAGATAATGAGATAAAGTTTGGGCTCTCTGTTACAGGCATCATTAGACCCGAAAACATACTCAGGGTTAACGGTGCCATGCCAGGCGATCTGATCATACTTACGAAGCCCATAGGAATTGGCATCCTTACGACAGCACTAAAGGCAAGGAAGGTTTCAGAGGAGGATATATCAGAGGCAATTGGATGGATGTTAAGGCTTAACAGAGAGGCCTCTGAAATTGCAATAAAGGCATCTGCCACATCCTTAACAGATGTAACAGGTTTTGGCCTTTTAGGTCATGCCAGTAACATGGTAAGAAATTCAAAGGTGGATTTTATTGTAGAGATGAATAATATCCCTTTACTCAAAGGTGTGATGGAGTTTGTATCCTCAGGAATCATTCCGGAGGGTGCCTATAACAACCTCAGGTTTCTCGAAGGTAAGGTTGATTTTGATACTTCCATTAATGAGGATAAGAGATTGCTCCTTTCGGATCCTCAGACATCGGGTGGCCTCTTAATGACCGTTTCAAAAGACAAGATCAGTATTTTTGAGGATAGTGAGATAGACTATTGGATAATCGGTGAGGTAAGGCAGGGAATCGGTCGAATAAGAGTAAGGTGAGTTTATTCAACAGTTAGGAGATCCTCAAAGTGGTATCTCTTAACATAGTCGAGAAATTCACTGACTGCATGGGATATAATCGCATTCTTCGGGCTGATCAGGGAAAAGTCCCTATAAAGCCTCTCTTCTTTGATACTAAGGAGCTTTAAGGCTCCATATCTATTTTCTTTTCTCGCAGCCCATCTTGATATAATGGATATACCTATCCCGCTTTCAACAGCCTCCTTAATACCTTCGGTGCTTCCGAGCATCATTACTACCTTAAGGTCGTTTATACCGAGACCATGCTTGCCCAGATATTTCTCTATTATCTGCCTTGTTCCCGACCCTTCTTCACGCATTATAAAGGGTTCTTTCGTAACCTCGAAGATCGAGATTTCCTTCTTCTTTGCCCAGGGATGCTGTGGAGAAACTATTACCACAAGTTCATCCTGAAGAAGTTTTTCCACCTTGAGCTTTTGCCTTGTTACATCCCCTTCAACAATACCAAGATCTATCGTTGTTGCATTCAACAATTCGATAATTCTTCTTGTATTTCCAACAAAGAGACGAACCCTGATCTTTGGATAATTCTTACGAAATTCGGCAAGGACGGTTGGAAGGACATGGTTCCCAATGGTTGTGCTCGCACCAAGACTTATGCTGCCCTTAACAAGGCCTGTCAATTCCCCGATGTCCTTTGCTGCTGAGGCATAGAGAGAAAGTATCTCTTTTGCATATCTATAAAGAATCTCACCAGCTGGTGTGAGGGTAATGGTTGTTGATGAGCGATCAAAGAGTTTTGTCTCATAAAGCTCCTCGATGGCCTGAATCTGGAGACTAACAGCAGGCTGGGTTAGATGAATTATCTCAGAGGCCTTTGAGAAGCTCTTTGTCTCTGCAACGGCACAAAATACCTTAAGCTTGTGATCTTCTAAAATCATAAGTATTTTAAATAATACTAATAATCACTTTAATATGTCAACTCGACGCGTTTCCTCGGTAGTGTAAAATCTTCTGTGTAATTTAAAATGTGAAAAAAAAGGTGTATC
>JBKBUB010000148.1:0-4217 GCA_046290925.1 Thermodesulfovibrionales bacterium
ATTAAATGCAGTCTGTATAGCCGCACTTTCAGAAGCACAAAAAAGGACTAACCCGGTTGTAATAGCCCGAGGAAAAGTAGTTTGAGCAACCGCACCAGTTCATGCAATAATCCTTCAGTCCACAGGATAGGCATTCGGTATTAATATCCTGCTTAGGAGTCATCTTACAAGACATCCGTTCCAGGTTTAGTCCGTCGTTTATATTTACTATGCAGCGATCTCCAGCGTCAGACCCAATAATCCGCTCGCAAGGATAAATATTTCCTGATGGAGCAAAGGCAAACTCACCTCTTCCCATTCGGCAGCGTTCGAGCGGTTTATACCCTCCACGCAGAATGACTGTTATCTTGCTGTCTATCAGGCTGATAAAGCGCGGTCTCTGTAATAGATAGTAATTGATATATTTTTCAGCAATCTGGCCATAAACTTCAGGGAGCAGATCAGCTTCCTTTTTCGACCATGGCGCTGAAAAATCAGGATTCAGATAAATCTGTTGCACTCCGAGGGAAGAAAGATACTCTACCGCCTGCGGTAAATACCTGAAGGTCTTAGGGTGATAGACTGTATTTACAAGCACAGATGGTAAAACCTCTATTGCCCGTCTTATGGTCTTTTCAACAACTCCTGAACTTCCCCTGCCGTCCGGAAAGCATCTGAACATATCCTGCACAAACGGAGGTCCGTCGCAGCTTATGCAGAACCCTATGTTGTGTTCATTCAGAAAGTCTGCTATCTCATCAGAAAAGATCGTGCCATTTGTCACAACAGTAAGCTCTACCTGATTTTTATTAAAAGATGGATGGCCCTCTATCATTTCAGTAATTGCCTTAATAAGCCCAAATTCAAGAAACGGTTCCCCTCCAAAGAAGCCGATGTCAATCTTTTCCTCCGGAGGTGTATTCTTAAAAATAAAATCTATAATCTGTTCAGCTACCTGATGGGACATCACAGATGTCTTCTTGCCGATGTAGCAGTAATTACACCTCATATTGCATTGCTGCGTAATGCAGAGTGTGTATTTCATGATAGATACCCTTTTCTATGCTTCTTATAGTGAACGGCATAGTAGGTTGACATGCATTCGTTAGCTTACTTTCCAATAGTAAACTTCACCCTGTTTTCCCCACAGTCTGACTTCACCCAGAAGACGTGGTCTCCACTTGGCAACTTATGGACGAACTGTACGCTTGTCTGATCTCTGACCTCCCTTTTTCTTAAATTTTAAGCTTCTACGACTATCAATCCGCCTTAACCCTTTAGTTTCAATATCACCCCCTTTCCTTATATTTCCATATGCCTTAAACACATCGGAATCAAACCGCCCTTTTTCAATACTGACCAGAAGTCTTTAAAGTTCTTGTTCATACGGATGATAAAGGTCCGCCTGCCTGGGGTGTACGGGCATCAACATCATACACTGAGCCAGTTGTTTCCCTGACCGTGGCAGTCACGTTTCTCGGCGATTGTGTGGAAACCAGACCGAAGACTGCTTCGCGCATCAGCTGAACTTCGTCAACTTATCGGCACTAACTTCTTCTGGCATCATGGCTTCCTTCATCGCCTTTGCCGCTTCTGGGGCCGCTGACTTTTCTGCGGCGAAGTACACGTGGGTCTCGCCACTCTCAAAGTGAATACGAATTATGATTCCGCTACTCCGACCGACAGCGGACTGAATTTCGTCCATTGATCGCTCACCCTTAAGCTTCAACCTCCAGTATTTCATCGCCATAGCTTCACCTCCTCAAAAGTTTGTCGGACAGCTCCGGCTGCGACCGTCGATTTCGATGTACTCTGCCTGAGCTTGCACGATCTTGACATTCGACACATTTAGCGTGTAGTAGAGTGCCGTGATTCCCGTCTCGAGGAACGCTGACGGGTAAGTCCAAGAGATTGGGTCGTTCGGCGGTCGCAGATACAGCATTCCCCACCCGCCAGTCGTTGTCGTGTAGCAGAGGAGAATCCTCCGAATCATCACAATATTGCGCCCTTGATTCTGCACGTAAAGAAGCGCGTTCGATCCTGATTTCTGGATCGAGACAACGACGGACTGATAGCCTTGAAAATTGTTCTCACAACTATTGCATGTCATCTTTGTATTCCTCCTTATCGCGAGTGTATTTCTTTGACCATGCCAGCATCGACAAGATGTCCTATGTGGTTAAGTAAGCCTTAATCGTGATCTTCCTATCCTTGGCTTCGTGATTAAAGGGAAAGACCTGAACATATGGGCCCATCACAGGAAGGCGGGCAATATAGGTGCTCCTGTTATGGGGCGCTCCATGCCAGGAACCCTCGCCGCTCAGCGTGATCATCTGAGGGTTGGCTGTTCCGGTGAAGTTTTGCTCAAAGTTGAAGTAACGCCTTGAGCCCTGCTTGCCGTCACTGGTGAAGGCGAACATAACGCCCAAGGACACTGGCTTCTCGTCAGCAGCCAGTTGCTCAAATTCCACGAAGATGTTGATAAAGCGATACCCATCTACATCGGTATAGACCCCTGTACTGATTCCAATGCCTGCGGGAATGGTATGATTTTCGTAGAAAGTTATCACCTTTGTATCTGCCAAGCAGCGGCAGGGGCGGGCCTTCATCACGATGGCTTCCTTTTCCTTGGCTTTCACGGGGGGCTCTGCAGGTGCGAAACTGCCTGTAAGCGTGATTAACCCTATAATGAAACATCCCAAAGCGAAGCGGAACAGATTATGTTTTCTCATTGCAATTACCTCCATTTCCTTAAATTTTAAGCTTCTACGACTCTATCAATTTGCCTCAACCTTTTAAGTTTCAATATCACCCCTTTCCTCATATTCCCCTACACCTTAAACACCCCTGTATCCACCCACTCTTTCTTAAGTATTGACCAGAAGTCCTCTGCGAGGCCTTTTAAGATATATTCATACGGAAGCCAGCCGTAACCAGCATCTCCCCATCCTGTTCCCCAAGAGTTTCTTATCAGTAATGCGCCTGTTGTCTCAATCCCACACGGGCCTGTGTTTGTGATCTTCATCTTGTCATCATATCCGACGGCCACAATTGCATGTCCGCCCTCGATCTTTTCACCTTTACATGGATAGGGAATCGTTCCTGTCTTGTCTGCCTGAGCAATGGAGCTATAGACTGTGAAACCAAACATGGCAGGATGTCCTGCTGCAAGATATCTTTTTATTCTATTAAGCAAAACATCCCCTGATATTCCCGGGGGGTCATGTCTGTAATATTTTATTGCCTGATAGTTCTGCGCAAAGGCATAACAGAATGCAGGGGGCTCTTTGTCAAAGTCTGGTATTTTGTATGGCCAGTATTCTTCAGGCGGGACGCCGAAGAGGACTAAGGCACCCATTGTGCTTCTCAGGAATGCGCCTGTATCTCCTGTCCAGTGGAGGAGGTTTCTGGTTACCTTATAAAGAAATAACCTTGACGCATCAATGTACCTTCCAAATGCCCGCTTCTCATAATATTCAACCACCCCAACGCCTGCATTTGCTGTGCATGAGCCGATAGAACCCTGATCCTCAACAGGCGAGCACCATGCCCTCAGATCAACAGATGCTGGAATTTTTACTGCCTTTAAGACACCTGTTGTTGCAATGATCTTATTGACCTCTTCATGCTCCTCTGTGTAATCCCTGAAGTCAGGATAATCAGGGAGCCAACCCATACCTGCTCTTTCGTTTGTGCTGATCATAAGAGTCCTCCTGTTATTAAAGGCATTATTCTGTCTTAATAGATCGGTTATATGAGTATCTCAGAATCTGGAGAGGATTGCTACACATTTTTTGCCTTTTTTTAAACATTTTTTGCAGTGAATCCAGAAGTCCATAACCAGAAAACACAGAGGATATCCAGTTAAGTGTTATAAACACAGGACACTTCCCCTATTAATACGCATTATCTTACCCTCTTCAAAACAAAAAAAGGTAAAACCACCTACCAATGCCTGCCAATATTTCAAAAACCTATCTCTTAACATATCTTTCCTCCCATAATCTGTTACACGTCTCTATAATCCTTAATCTTTATTATTCCATAATTATTCCATACCCCCCTCACCCCACAAGGGATAAGAGAAGCAAAGTTATTAAAGAATCTTTCTCTAAGGACCTTAAAGCGAGTGAACATATCACAAACTCCCTAATACTTAAATACTTAACTTAGAATTTAATCACTGCTTCATATTTCTCCACCAAGAAATTTATTTAAAAACTTTACACACACCCTTT
>JBKBUB010000149.1:0-4155 GCA_046290925.1 Thermodesulfovibrionales bacterium
TCGTTCAGATTCGCCGGTGGTTTATTCGCAGGCGGCATAACTGCAGTCCCATTATAAAGGAAAGCTGCCATAGTCTCTGCATCCCTTTCAGCACCAATCCTTGAAAGGTCAGGACCGCGGAGCTTTTCACCTGTTACACTGTGACACACCCCACAGCCTGCCTTTTTGAATATCTCCTTACCTTCCTCTGCGAGTTGGCGTGGGGTCATGTCAGGTGTGAGGACCTTCTTCTTTGGGGCTTCCCATGCTGACTGCGGGATAGAATTACCAAACCAGGCATAAAAGCCTGTGATAACAATTGCCACTATTATAAGTTTTGTTCCTCCTTTCATTCTTCACCTCCCTTTGCGCCTGTAAACCTGAAGACAAAACCTATAAGGATAAGGAAAAGAAGAGTTATTCCTGATATAACAAGTGTTGCCTGTCCCATTGGTGGAAGACCTGCAAATTTTGATGTATCCTCAAGAACACCGTAGATATGCCAGTTTAGCCTTGCTGCCGCACGACCATATCCTAAAAGGGCCATTGCCCATACATTTGAGACAGCAGCAATTATCAGGGCATACTGTGACCTCGGTGGCATATCTCCCCACCTTATCTCGCCCATCTTCTGCGCACCTTTAAGGAGAAGACCATCGAAGAGGTACAGGAATCCTATGGCAGGGACCATAAACAGAAATGTATAAATAGATAGCTTAATCCTCGTTGCAGAGGGAACCCTGTAACTGTAATAAAGAACTATCAAATTAACAGCTATTATGAGGAGTATGATAAGCCATTCAAGGTATATGAAACCCTTTCTTCCTTCAGGAATAACCTTTCCTGCCCTTCTATTAAGGATAAAGGTCAGAATAACAGCAAGGATGGCTATATTCACTGCTGCAATCTTCGGTGCCATTATGCCTAATGTCCCATAAATCCAGTGCGTGCCTCCTGCAATATCTTCAAGGGATGCAACCCATGCCCGTGGAACTGCCCAGACAGCAAAGGTTATAATCAAGCCCCAACTGAGATAGGGGACATATTTCTTGTAAGCTTCTCCCCCTGGTATCCTCCTTAATCCTATCCAGAGGTAATAACATACACTTAGCCATATAACTGCTATCACTATTGCCTGAAGGAGCCATATCTTTGAGAGCGCTCCACCCATGAAGGTTATACCCATCTGAGCATTGAACCTGTATATCTCCATTCCAAAGTAATAGCCGGCAAAGGGAAGGAGTATCATGGTGACAACACCTATGAATGTGCCTGTATAACCCATCCAGTCATAATGGGCTTTCTCCTCGGCCGTCTCTGCTGAAAGGAACTTATAGGCAGCATAGGCTGCGCAGATAAAACCACCGAATGTGACATTTGCTATAAATCTATGAATATTAATTGGGATAAAGGTAAGATTGAAAATGGCATCCTTAAGGCTTATGATCTTGCCTGCTGCATCAACACCTTGAGGGCTTAGATGGAATGAGCCCCAGACATTGCCAACCATCATTACCAGAGTCCCGAGTATATTGAGAACCAGTCCGAGTGCTATATGCTGTGATTTCTTTTCTCCCTTGAGCTTATCCCAGGTTGTCCAGTAGAAGTAAACAGCCGTCGTCTCTGCAATAATAAGTACAGCAAACCAGATATAGGTGGTCTTGAAGTTATTGGTCATGTAATTCATGAACTTAGGGAAAAGGGCATAACTTGCAAGGGTAAACAATCCACCCAGTATTGCAGTTATTGAATACGAAAGGGGAAGGAGCCTTGCAAAGTCCTTTGCAAGCCTGTCAAGCCTCTCATCCTTTTTGATATGTCCCGCGATCTCGATTATAAGAACAAAGACAGGCACAGCAAGGATGAAAGCAGCAAATAAAAGCATCGTCTGTGCAAGAATCCAGACAACATTCCTTGCCCCTATTAAGGGGAATTCTCCATAATCAAAGCCTGTTTTAGCACCGAGATAAATGCCGACAACAGCGATGATTATGCCTGCAAAAAGTGAAAGTTGCTTCTTAATCAGTCCTCCCATCATATCCTCCTATCTCCATGATTTTTTTTATGGCCATGAGAATATCCCATTCTTTTGAGTTCGTCTATGAATTCAGAGGTAATAGTATCGATCCCTTTTTCCCTGGCCTTTGACTCTATCATCCTTACAATCATATTCTGCATAAAAGTCGGAATATTCTTGATTCTTTCCTTTGCCCTTTCATCCCACCTGAGATCAGATGTAGTCTTCATCTCAATGGCGACTTTTTCTTTTCCTTCAGGAATATAGCCACAGAGACTGTCCTCATTCATCATGTCACCACTGTCAACAAAGGCCCTTGCCCTGCAGCCACCGCATATCTCTGTATACTCACAGATACCGCACCTCCCCTTGTATTTCCCTTCTCTCAACAACCTGAGATAAGAAGCACCTTCCCATATATCAGAGAGAGAGGATTCTCTAATATTCCCTGCAACCACAGGCATATAAGGGCATGGAGTCACATTACCCTCAGGGTCTATCCTCATGTAAGACCTTCCAGCAAGGCATCCCCTCGTGCCAGGAGGGATTGAATATCCATTATCATAAAGTACCCTGTAGATATGAGGGGCGCATCTTGCCCTCACCATGAGCCTTTTTTCCTTAAAGACCCTGCTTGCGACATGGCAAAGGGCAGATTCATAATTATCTGTTGATATGTCTGTCTTCATTGCCCTTCCTGTGCATATGAGGAAAAAGAAATTAATAGCCTTCACACCAAGACCAACTCCGAATTCGATAAAACGGTCTATCTCCTGATAGTTTCTGTCAGTCAGGGTTACATCTATCTGTGTCTCTATCCCTGCCTCTCTGGCATATCTTAGACCACTTACAGAGAGTTCCCAAGCACCATCGAAACCCCTGAATCTATCATGCTCCTCCGAATTAACAGAATCTATGCTGACCCCAATTCCCCTGAGACCTGCCTCTTTGAATAGCTTCACACCTTCCTTTGTAATTAGTACCCCGTTTGATCCGAGAACAGGAATGAATCCTCCTAATGATGCATATTCAATCAGGTCATAGATATCCCTTCTCAAAAGTGGCTCTCCACCGCTGAAAACAAGCATCAATCTATCATTGATATATGAAAGTTCATCAATAACGAGCCTTGCCTCTTCCGTTGTAAGTTCTGAACTATTCTGCTCAAGCCTCGCAGTAGAATCGATATAGCAGTGAGGACATAGGAGATTACATCTCTTCGTCACATTCCATGAGACTATATAGGGTTTATAATCACTCATAACTCCCATCCCCTGAATCTTTCGGAACGAGAGATAAAGACACTGCAAGGAGCAAATCTCAAGACATTCTCAGTGACAGAACCAATATCAATTCCCTCTGTATAATGCCTCCCTGTACGGCCGAGGAATATCAGGTCTGCATCAACCTCAGAGGCATAATCACAGATCCTTTTATATATGTGACCTTCCATGACTTTTTTTACTATGGGATACCCATCTCCAACTAACCCAAAGCCTTGCGTCTTTATCTGTTGCTCTACTGCTTTACTGTTCTGCAGCTCTGAAAAAACCTCTCTCTCTGCCTTTTCGAGTATCATTCGGCCTACCCTCTCAAGCCCTTTGTCAATAAACTCATCATGTATCCTTTCCTGCTCCTTGGAGTTAAAGGAGAACCCCTCCCTGTTGATTACAGATTCCTTGAGCCTTCCAAAGAGTTCTTTATGGAGGGCTGAATCAAAGATATAGATGAGATGGAGTTCTGAATTGAACCTTTCGGCAAAGAGACGGGCTGCCCTAAGTGAAGCAATGGCAGAGGAACTACCATCGAGACAAACAACATAACGGGGATTGTCAAAATTTATCCTTTTCTTAATAATAAGGAAATTCGTATCAACGAGCCTCAAGACCCTCAAGCAAACACTGCCGATAAAGCCATTACCGTTACTGTTAAAACCATGGGAACCCATTATAACGAGATCACCTTTTTCATCTTCTATGATCTCCTTTACTGCCTTGAAGTTCTTTCCTTCCCTCACCCTCTCTCTAAAACCAATGGATGCCCCGGTAAATCTCTCCTTTAGGGGTCTCAAATAGGAAAGGGATATCTTCTCCATGCCGATATTTATGAGTTTGTTATGAACATCCCTCTGCCTCTCAAGTATCTCCTCTTTCTGATAC
>JBKBUB010000014.1:0-13160 GCA_046290925.1 Thermodesulfovibrionales bacterium
CACAGTCGCACGGTCGCACGATTGCTTCACCCATTCACCCATTTATTTGAGGCATGCCAGCCTCCAAATTTATGCAACTGGTGGGTTTATTTAACTCAAAAAATAAATTTCTTTGCAACATCGCATTATCTTAAATGCATTTTTCGGGTTAAAGGTTTAAATGGATAAGGAAAGGATTGATGAAGGTCTTGAGTTACTCTGGCTTCTTGATGAAGACAATCATCATGAGCTGGACAGGTTCAGATTGAATTCTGACGACCCTGATTTTGATTCACTCATTGACGGAATGAAGCAAGAAGGATTAATAAACATTAAGGATGGGATGGTCTTTCTTACCGAAAAAGGGGCAGAAAAGGCAAGAGCACTTATAAGGAGGCACCGTCTCGCAGAGAGACTATTTACAGATGTCTTTGAGATGAAGGCAGATCAGGTTGAGAATGATGCCTGCAAAATGGAACACATACTGAGCGAGGAATTGACAGACAGTGTCTGCACCTTCTTAGGTCATCCTCCAGCCTGTCCCCATGGGAAACCCATACCGAGAGGGGAGTGCTGCGAGAAATACAGGACAGAGGTATCACCTGTGGTTGTCCGGCTTTCTGATTTCGAAATAGGCTCGAAGGGCCGGATTATTTTCATAATTCCTTCTGAGGCAGCCCGACTTGGCAGGTTGAGTTCAATAGGTATCGCTCCGGGCAGCATAATAAGACTTATTCAAAAGGTTCCTTCTTATGTAATTCAGATAGAGGAAACAACAATAGCTATTGACCCTGAAATCGCTAAAGATATACTCGTTAAGAAGGTATGAGGAGATTTAAAAACGAAACCACCTTTTCTTTTCTTTCAGTCCTTCCATCAACCTTTTAATCTCGGTGAGTGTCTTCAGCATTTCACCTTGTTGTCTCTTTAATCCGGTAAACTCAGTTGTAAGATTTGTAGAAAGGTCTCTTAAAGAGGCTAAGAGGTTTGCTCTGGTTTCTCTTATCTCGGAGGTTAGTTTATCGATATATTCTGTCAACTTTAAGAACTCTTCTTTATAATCAGGTATAACAGTATCTATTTTTTCTTCAATAGGCTCAACTATCTCCTCTTTTTCGATCTCGGTCTTTTCCTCAAACCGCTCTTTCTCGGGAACCTTAATAGTTACAATCTCTTTAGCGGGGGCTGAAATCTCTACCTTATGCTTCCTAACTATATCTTTAAGGAGCAACCTCGTTATTAGATCAAAAGTCTCTTTTACACCTTTGCCATTCAGTGCCTCTGCCTCGAGATAGGGATAACCCCTTTTGTTGAGGTCAGCGTTTAGGTCTTCAATAGAAAGCAGATTTGGAAGGTCCCTCTTGTTATACTGAAGAACAACAGGGATACTATCAGGGTCTATATTATTGGATATTAGATTCTCCCTCATGTTATTGAGGCTCTCTATATTTTGTTCCCTCATCTCCTTCTGAGAGTCTGCTACGAAGACAACAGCATCCGCACCCTTAAGGACAAGCCTCCTCGTGGCATTGTACCTTATCTGTCCCGGAACTGTGTAGAGTTGGAATCGGAGGTTAAAATCCCTAATCTTTCCTAAATCAACAGGTAGAAAGTCAAAGAAGAGGGTTCTGTCAGATTCGGTTGAAAGTGATATGAATTTACCCTTTTGGGATGGGTCAAGAATGGAATAAAGGTGCTGCAGGTTTGTGGTCTTGCCACTGAGACCAGGACCATAGTAAACAACCTTGAGGGTGATCTCCTTAGTTACATAATTGAAAAATGCCACATTAAATTATAGCATAGACACCATTTTTAGTGTAGCTCTTAACCTTGTACATCGCTTCATCAGCGAGTCTCATCAGATCTTCTTTAGTCTTTGCACTCTTTGGATAGGAGGCAACACCAAAACTGGCGGTAAGCCTTATATTATAGCCATCCTTCTTGAGGAATATATTCTTTTCTATCAATCTCCTTATTCTCTCTGCAACCTTTGCAGCACCTTCAGGCATTGTCTGGGGAAGGACGATAACGAATTCATCACCACCATATCGGGCAATTATGTCTATTGACCTCAGGCTCTTCAGCAAAAGTTCCCCTATCTCTACGAGAACCTTGCTTCCCACAAGATGACCAAAATTATCATTTACCTGTTTGAAGTTATCGAGGTCCATGAATATCAATGATACAGATGTTTTTGATCTCTCACTCCTCTGAATCTCGACCTCTATAGTTCTATTCAGATAGCGCGAGTTAAAGAGCTTCGTGAGATCATCTGTTACAGCAAGTTCAGCCATCCTCTGATATAGTGTCACGCGCTCAATAGCCAGGGATATATAGTTTGCTATCTTCAGTAGCATGTCAAGATCATTCTTGGTAAAGGGTTCGTTGTCCTTATCATTACCAAACTCCATCACACCGATAACCTTACCCCTACTCTTTACAGGCACGCACATGAGGGAGTGGCTACCGCTACCACCAGAGATACTGCACAGGAATCTTTTGTCTTTTCTAACGTCTGGCACTATTACAGGTATCCCCTCTTTAAGGACCCAGCCAGGTATACCTTCTCCTGGTTTGACCCTGATCTTCGATTTTTTATCCTTAAAAGACTTAATGCTTGTCTTCTCCAGTATAAGTTCCCCTGTTTCTTCATCGAGCAAGAATATAGACCACATTGATGCATTAAGTATATTCTTTACCTTTCTCATGATAAGGACCAACATCTTGTCGAGTTCAGTGTCAGAGGTGAGTACAGAACCAAGGTTGTCGAAGAATTGGAATTCCATTTCCAAAGATGAGAGACTTTCTTTCAATCTCTTATTTTCCTCGATCCTTTCCTTTTCGAAAAGCAGTCTCTCTATCAAAAAGGCCATCTCTCTTTCCCCATATCCCAGGACAGGATAGATTAAAGAAAGATTAAGCCATGGTGATAGCCCACGAAAGGAATTGTCTGCGGAAAAGACTAATTTCGGCGTATCATTATAGATCTTTTTGAATTCTTTAAAATATTTCTCTTTGCACTGGTTTTTTTCTATAAGGAAAAAAAGAAAATCCTCACGGCTATTAAGGGTATTCAGGGATTTATATCTCAGAACCTCTCCATATCGATTCAGAAAGGAAAGATCCTTACTCGTCAGATCCTCTCCGATGACAGCAATCTTAGGCATTAATGCCGCAGCACTTTTTATATTTCTTTCCACTTCCGCAGGGACATGGGTCATTTCTTCCTATCTTCTTCCCTCTCGTCACAGTCTGATTCTGTTCAGTCCCCTCACCACGATTATATCTTATCGCCTGTCTCTGAAACACCCTTTTTGTAATCTTTTCATCCTCTGTCTTTACCTGAATCTTAAAGAGCCTTGTAATGGTATCCATCGAGATCCGTTCTGTCATGTCAGCAAAGGTCTCAAAGGCTTCCTTCTTGTATTCTGTTAGGGGGTCTCTCTGACCATATCCCCTGAGACCTATGCCTTCCTTCAGATGATCCATTGCAAGAAGATGATCTTTCCACTGGGCATCAAGTACCTGAAGGAATATGACCTTTTCAAGGTATCGCATCATCTCCTCGCCTATCTCCTTTTCCTTCTTCTCATAGGCTGACTTAAGGGTCTGTGATAAATACTCTCTCAATGCATTAACGTCATTAGGTATGTTCTCAATGGATAGCGAGAATATTCCATAAAGACTGTCTTTAAGCCCCCTTAGATCCCATTCCTCATGATACTTATTCTCAGGACAGTATATTCCTATCAGTTCCTCTACGGTATCATCTATTATCTGGAATATCCTTTCCTTTAAGCCCTCTCCTTGCAGTATCTCCTTCCTAAAGGCATATATCTCTGTTCTCTGTTTGTTCATTACATCATCATATTCAATGAGATGTTTTCTTATATCAAAGTTATGGGCCTCCACTCTTTTCTGTGCATTCTCTATGGCCTTTGATACCATCCTGTTCTCGATAGGTACATCCTCATCCATACCGAGCCTTCCCATGAGACCCGCGATCCTGTCAGAGCCGAATATCCTCATCAGGTCATCCTCAAGGGATATATAGAATCTCGACGAACCAGGATCCCCCTGCCTGCCTGAGCGTCCCCTTAACTGGTTGTCTATTCTCCTTGCCTCATGCCTCTCTGTGCCGAGTATATGCAACCCACCCAGGGCAACCACCTTCTCCCTATCCTTCTTACAGATCTCCTCTGCTT
Organism: Thermodesulfovibrionales bacterium; assembly: GCA_046290925.1. Classification (GTDB taxonomy): domain Bacteria; phylum Nitrospirota; class Thermodesulfovibrionia; order Thermodesulfovibrionales; family UBA9159; genus JBBIPQ01. The sequence goes on from JBKBUB010000014.1 coordinate 4,185, forward strand.
TCTTCAGGGCCTCCTGCCATTCATCCTCTGAATAATCTTTTCCATCATTAAGAAACTGCCTGGCAAGACCCTCGGGATTTCCACCAAGGATTATATCCGTTCCTCTACCGGCCATGTTTGTTGCTATTGTTACTGAACCACTCCTGCCTGCCTGGGCGATTATCTCAGCCTCACGTTCATGATATTTTGCATTCAGGACAGAATGAGGGATGCCTTTCTTTTTCAACATGCCACTGAGAATCTCTGATTTTTCAATCGATATAGTTCCAACAAGGACAGGCTGTCCTCTCTTATGAAGCTCCTCTATCTCTCTTATCACTGCCTTAAACTTGGCCTTTTCAGTCTTGTAGATTACATCAGGGTAATCAACCCTTATCATTGGCTTATTCGTCGGTATAACAACCACTTCGAGATTGTAGATCTTTGCAAACTCCTCTGCCTCTGTATCTGCGGTACCTGTCATACCAGCAAGCTTATTGTACATCCTGAAATAGTTCTGGAATGTAATCGTTGCCAGGGTCTGGTTCTCGCTCTCGATCTTAACCCCTTCTTTGGCCTCTATTGCCTGGTGAAGACCATCGCTCCAGCGTCTCCCGGGCATTAGCCTACCAGTAAACTCATCAACTATGATGACCTCTCCATCCTTTACAACATAATCAACATCTCTCTTAAAGAGATGATGGGCACGTAAACCCTGTAACACATGATGAACGAGTTCTATGTTTGATGGATCATAGAGATTAGAAACACCCAGGAATTGCTCAACTTTAGAGTTTCCCTCTTCAGTAAGGATTACAGTCTTAGCCTTCTCATCAATAGTAAAATCAGCACCATTTCTCAACTTGGGGATAATCTTATCTATCTTGTAATACTTGTCTGTTGATTCCTCTGACGGGCCTGAGATAATAAGCGGTGTCCGTGCCTCGTCGATAAGGATGCTGTCAACCTCGTCAACGATGGCGTAATTTAACTCCCTCTGAACATACTGAGAGAGGTCATACTTCATATTATCTCTCAGGTAATCAAAGCCAAACTCATTATTCGTTCCATAAGTAATATCCGAATTATAGGCCCTTTGCCTTTCCTCATCTGTAAGGCCGTGAACGATAACCCCTACAGAGAGGCCCAGAAACTCATAGATAGGACCCATCCACCGGGCATCTCTCTTTGCAAGGTAGTCATTAACAGTTACTACATGGACGCCCTTTCCTGTGAGCGCGTTCAGATAAACAGGTAGCGTTGCAACAAGGGTCTTCCCCTCTCCTGTCTTCATCTCAGCAATCTTTCCCTCGTGAAGTACGATCCCGCCTATAAGCTGGACATCGAAGTGCCTCATCTTGAGGACCCTTTTTGAGACCTCTCTTACAACTGCAAAGGCCTCGGGGAGGAGGTCATCGAGCGTCTCTCCAGCCTCAAGTCTTGTCCTGAATTCTTCCGTTTTTGCCCTTAGTTGAGAATCGCTGAGGGAAGCTATCTGTGTCTCAAGAGAGTTTATCTTCTCCACTATAGGCCATAGCCTTTTCAACTCTCTTTCATTCTTCGTCCCGAAGATCTTCTTCAATATCATCTGCACCATATAATTAATAATAAAGCAAATTTCTCTTTAATTGCAAGGAATAGTCCTGTTGCCTTTAAATCCCAATATACCTTCTGTTCGCTTTTACCTTTCGATTGTGTTGACTGTCCTATACACATGGTTGTAATATGTAAAGTTGGTGCAGGCATGAATATTGTCAATTTAGCAATAGTAGGAATAGGCGGTTTTTTTGGTGCTATAACGCGATATTCCTTGGGCCTCTGGATAGGCCAGAAGTGGGGAAGAAGCTTCCCATTAGGCACGTTTTTTATCAATGTTAGCGGGAGTTTCTTTATAGGGCTGCTTATGTCTTTATTTACAGAAAGATTTGTGGTAAATCCTCAATGGAGGCTTTTGATGGTTGTGGGGTTTCTTGGTGCATATACGACCTTCTCAACATTTGAATATGAAACAGGCAGGTTAGTAAGAGATGGTGAGTGGTTGATAGCGTCAATGAATGTGGTTTTTAGTGTTTTCGTTGGATTTTTGGCATTGAAGATTGGAGAATTAATAGCAAAGACAATTTAGGAGACAACTATGGTAAAACAAGGGCCTGCAAAGAAACTTACAATTTATATTGATGAGACGGACAAATTCGGCGGAAAGCCTGTTTATGAAGTATTGATGGATATTTTTTACAAAAAGAAGATAGCAGGGGTCAGTGTTTTCAGGGGTGTAGCAGGATACGGAACAGATGGTGTCTTTCATACATCAAAGATGCTTGAGCTGTCCACAAGCATGCCAATGAAGATTGAGGTTGTGGATTCAGAGGAGATGATAAATAAGGTTTTGCCTGATGTTTATCATGTCGTGGAAAAGGGGCTCGTGGAGATTGCTGATACAAATGTTGTCAAATGCTGCCCCAAGGCAGCAGAAAAGAGAGAGGAGGTTGAAAAAAGAATGAAACTCGAGGGTAAGGCAAAGATGCTCAGGGTGATAGTGAGCGAGGATGATAAATGGGAAGGAGAATCTCTTTACGAAGCAATCATAAAGAGATTCATTATGATGGACATTGCAGGAGCGACTGTATATAAGGCTATTGCAGGCTATGGCCCTCACAGAAGGTTTCATAAAAAGAAGACACTTACAAGCACAGGAGAGTTGCCTATCCTGATTACTGTTATAGATTCAGAGGAAAATATAAATAAAGTCCTGCCGATACTCGATGATATGGTAAAAGAAGGCATCGTTATACTTTCGGATGTTAATGTGATAAAATATATTCACAGGGATATAAATCCAGAAATAATGTAAATATCGGCGATGGGGTTCGCCATTAACCGCTTTGGATTCTGAAGCTGATAACTCCTACTCTCAATTGAGGGTAGGAGTTATTTTATGCCTGCTAAATAAGGAGGCGGAATATGCATGAAGTATGGGGATTGGCAGCGCTCTGGCTGGGTCTCGCGTTAATCGCCACATTGCTTTCCATCTGGCTGCGCATCGCTACTGCCCTTTCAGAGATAGTAGTAGGAACAGTGGCGCAATTGGTTATAGGTGCTCTTATAGGGACGACCCTGGGCTCAGATACGCCGTGGATCAAGTTTTTATCAGGCACAGGTGCTATCGTATTGACCTTTCTGGCGGGCGCGGAATTAGACCCAGAAGTGTTTAAGGTCAAATGGAAAGAGGCTTCTGCTATAGGTTTCATCTCGTTTCTTGCGCCTTTTTTGGGATGCACCGCCATTGCTTATTATCTCCTCGGATGGACTGTTAAATCAAGCTGGCTTGCAGGGGTTGCGCTTTCAACTACATCTGTTGCGGTTGTATATGCCGTAATGCTTGAACTCGGATTAAACAAGACCGAGTTTGGAAAGAGCATTCTTGCCGCATGTTTTATAACAGACTTGGGGACAGTGGTATCTCTCGGCCTCATTTTCGCTCCTTTTACTGTCAAGACCATTATTTTTGTGGTTGTCAGCATTGCTGTGTTTGTCTTGCTTCCGTATTTAACCCCAAGGTTCTTTAAAAGATATGGAGGCAGACCTTCGGAACTTGAAGCAAAATATCTGCTCCTTTTTCTTTTCGGACTCGGCTCGCTTGCCACGTGGTCTGACAGCGAGGCAGTATTGCCGGCATATATTGTGGGTATGGTTTTAGCAGGAACAGTGGGCAAAGACCATGTGTTAATAAGAAGGCTCAGGACATTGACATTTGGACTCTTAACACCGTTTTATTTCATAAGGGCCGGTTCTTATGTCTCCATTCCAGCACTTATTGCAGCACCTGTATCGCTTCTTACACTCTTCCTTGGCAAGATGATAACCAAATTCGTTGGCGTTTATCCTGCGACAAAGGCTTTTAAATACGCCCAGAAGGAAGGAATATACACGACATTGTTGATGTCCACGGGCCTGACCTTCGGCTCTATATCAGCGCTTTTTGGTCTCTCCCACGGGATAATCGACCAGCAGCAGTATTCAATCCTTGTTTTTGTCGTTATCGCCAGTGCTGTCGCTCCGACCTTGATTGCAAATGCCTTTTTCATACCAAAATATTTATTGCCAAAGAGGGAGGGAAAAGAAGATGCTTAGAAGAATACTCGTAGCCTTTGATGGCTCACCACAATCGTATCAGGCCTTTGACTTTGCCCTTGAGATGTCAAAATTGTGTCCAGGCGCAGCACCTGAAATAATAGTCCTTTCTGTTGCCCAGCCACCAGAGCCGGCTGATATAGTGGAGGTTGAGGCTATAATTGATAGTGCAACACAACATTATGAAGAGCTTTTTAAAGGTCTCAGGGAAAAGGCAAAGGAGAGAAACCTTGAGATAAAGGCAGAGGTTATTGTAGGGCATCCAGCAGACCAGATAGTTAGATATGCAAAGGAGAATAACTGTGATATGATTGTCCTGGGACAGAGAGGAAAGTCAAAGATAGAAAGCTGGCTTCTCGGTTCTGTATCAAAGAGGGTAGCAACCTATGCGCCATGCACTGTAACGATAGTTAAATAGTTAGAGCAAGCAGGGGGTAAATTATGTCAGTAACAATGTACTCTCACCTAAAAAATGAACTTTTAAGATGCATTGATGAGATGCTCACTATTGAGGCGATCCGTGGATGTCCCTGCGAGGAGTTAAGAGAAAAGATAGAGAAAAACACATTTAATCTCGTTGTGGTAGGACAGTTTAAACGTGGGAAAACAAGCCTCATCAATGCACTCTTAGGTGCGGACATACTTCCTGTTGCTGTTGTTCCCCTTACATCTATCGTCACAATCATGACATATGGTGAAGCATTGCGAATCAGGGTTTATTTCAATGATGGAAGAGTTACGGAGATAAAACCAGAGAGCCTTTCTGAATATGTTACAGAAAAAGGAAATCCAAAGAATATCAAGGATGTCAGCGAGGTGATTATCACCTATCCTTCGTCCTATCTTAAAGACGGTGTAAGGCTCATAGACACGCCTGGCGTTGGTTCCATATATCAGCATAATACGGATGTGGCATACCAGTATCTTCCGAAATCCGATGCAGCCATGTTTTTGCTCTCGGTCGATCAGCCCATGAGCAAGGCAGAACTGGATTTTTTAAGGGATGTCAAAGAATACTCAAACAAGATATTCTTTTTATTAAACAAGGCAGACTATCTGAACGAGAAGGACTTACAAGAGTCAATTGAATTTTCAAAAGGGGTTCTAAGGGATGCCATGGGAATGGATGTAAGAATTTTTCCAATCTCGGCAAGGCTTGCCCTTGAGGCCATGACATTGAATTCAGAAGAAATGCTTCAGAAAAGTAGGTTGCCTGAATTTTCAGAGGTATTAAACAGATTTCTTATGGAGGAAAAGAGAAAGATACTCATACTTTCTGTAACTAACAACCTCTTAAGAATTATATCTCAGGCAAGATTTGAGCTTGAACTGGAATTGAAATCCCTGACAGCGCCTCTCGATGAACTCAAGACAAAGGTAGGTGTATTTGAAAACAAAAAGCAGGAAGTGATGCTCGAAAAACAGGACTTTGATATACTTCTTGACGGAGAAACAAAAAGGCTTCTGAAAAATATCCTTGATGAAGATATAGAGAAATTTAAAAAGGAGCTTATACCACAGGTTATGACAAATCTTGAAAACTACTATAATGAAAACAAAGGCCTGAGTTTAAAGGAACTTCATAAAACGCTGGAACAGCAGGTCATAACAGAGGTAAAGCAGTCATTCAACGGCTGGCGCGTTGTTGAAGATGAAAAACTTGCAAAGGCCTTTGAATCCATATGCAAGAGATTTATATTAAAGATTAACGATACGGTTGATGCACTCCTTAAATTTTCATCGGAACTCTTCCAGATACCATTTGATGCGATTAAGGCAGAGGCCTTATGGACTATTAAATCAGGTTTCTATTACAAATTCAAGGACGAGCCAGTAGGTCTTGAAATGCTTGCATCTTCTTTAACCCTTGCCCTTCCTAAATTCATAGGAGACAGGATAATCATGAAAAAGATGAAGGAATATTTGCTTCAGGTTGTTGATGTTCAATCAGGAAGGGTAAGATACGATTTTGCTGAAAGATTGGATAAAAGCAAACTGGAATTTAGATGGGAGATGCTCCAGAGAATAGATGCAACCATTGAGGGTATTAGCACAGCAATAGAAAAGGGAATGAATCGGAGAAGTAGGGGAGAGAAAGAGGTTGAGGAGAGGAAACAAATGCTGCTGGAGATGTCTCAGAAGCTGAATGAGATCGGTGACAGGCTTATGTATATCAAAGAACAGGTAGTATGATAACCTTTTTCTGCCCCAAATGCTGGAAGGAAATTAAGAGGGGTGATAGAAAATGCCCTCATTGCGGGGCCGATATTACAGCACACGAGAGAAAAAGTTTTGAAGAGAAATTGATAAACGCACTCAAACATCCTGAACGGGAGACAGTTCAGAGGGCGGTCTGGATTCTCGGAAGACTAAAAAGCCACAGGGCTGTCAATCCGCTTATAAGGCTTTTTGAACAATCGGATAATCCTTATTTAAAAAGAGAGATACTTGATGCCCTGTTTGAAATCAGGTTAGATGATGCAATGGCATTTATAATGAAGTCCTTAAAATCAGAAATAAGTATTGTCAGAAAAAAGGCAGAGGAGATTATAAAAAGAGAGGGCAATTATGTTTGAACTTGATATACCTGGTTTTGGTTCTGTGAGGCTTGAGCATCTTGTCTCAGATTTTACAGGTACACTCTCTGTTGATGGAAGGCTGATACAAGGGGTAAAGGAAAGGCTTAATGAGCTCTCTAAATTGCTCAAGATTCACATTCTTACAGCAGATACCTTTGGCAGGGCAAAAGAAGAGCTTAAGGATATAAACTGTGAGGTCCATATCCTTGACGGTGAAGACCACGACCTTCAGAAGGAAGAATATATTAAAAAACTTGGTTCCGAGCTTGTCATAGCCTTTGGGAATGGAAATAATGACAGGCGAATGCTCAAGGCTGCAAGGATTGGCATAGCAGTAATGCTTGATGAGGGTTGCTCCGTGGATGCCCTTAGCTCAGCAGATATAGTTGTCAAGTCCATCGTTGATGGACTTGACCTCTTCCTCAATCCTAAGAGACTAAAGGCAACCTTGAGATTCTAAGGAAAAAAATTTTTCGGTTATATGATCTCGAGGGCAGAAAAGAAAAAGGGAATCTCGTAAGCGGCAGATTCAGGTGAATCGGAGCCATGGACTATGTTTCTCTCTATATCCGTTGCAAAGTCGGCCCTTATGGTGCCAGGCAAAGCCTCTTTAGGGTTAGTTGCACCCATTATCTCCCTTACCTTTGAAATCGCCTTTTCTCCTTCGATTACCATAACTACTATAGGACCCTCAGACATAAAGTCCGTTAGGCTCTCATAAAAAGGACGTTCTTTATGAACTATATAAAAGGCCTTTGCCTCCTCCTTTGAAAGTATGAGCTTTTTGAGCGCTGCAATTCGAAGGCCTTCCTTCTCGAATCTACCTATGACCTCTCCTATCAGGTTTTTCTTTACACCATCAGGTTTAATTATTGATAAAGTCCTTTCCATTTTATCCTCCTATATACCTAATTTTTCTACAAGGAATTTCACAGCCTGTACTGACCTCTCAAAATTACTCATTTCTTCATTGTTAAGTTCTAATTCTATGATCCTCTCCACACCGTTCGCTCCGAGGATTATTGGGACTCCCGAATAAAATCCATTCACACCATACTGGCCGGTAAGATAAGCAGAGCATGGAAGTAACCTCTTTTCATCATTTATTATCGCCTTTATCATCTGGCATGTTGCTGCTGCAGGTGCATAATAGGCACTTCCAGACTTTAGAAGAGATACTATCTCTGCGCCACCATGCCTTGTCCTCTCGATAATGCGGTTTATGGAATCCTCTGATAAGAGTTCAGTAATTGATATACCTTTAACAGTAGTAAACCTCGGCAGTGGAACCATAAAGTCTCCATGACCACCGAGCACAAGGGCCTCAATATCCTGAGATGAAACGCCTAATTCGAGAGAAATAAATGTCCTGAACCTTGCTGAATCGAGTATCCCTCCCATGCCTATGACCCTTTCAGGTTTAAATTTCGAAACCTTCATGCTCAACTGAGTCATCACATCCATGGGATTTGTAACAACGATTATGATTGCATCAGGTGAAAATCTGGCTATGTTCTCCGTGACCTCTGATACAACCTTTGCATTCGCATGTAAAAGGTCATCCCTGCTCATCCCTGGCTTGCGTGGGAAACCTGCAGTAATAACGACTATATCTGAATCAGCCGTATCCTCATATTTATTTGTTCCTTTAACAGAGACGGGTGAGCCCCATACCGGACATGCCTCAAGTATATCAAGGGCCTTTCCCTGTGGAATCCCTTCAATAACATCAAATAGCACAACATCAGCAACTGCATCCCTTGCAAGGAGTTCTGCTACAGTTGCACCTACATTGCCTGAACCTATTATTGAGACCATTTTCTTCATGAGTCGTTTATTATATAAAAAAAGAGTCGCACCATTCAACTTTATTTTCTTATCCCAAATCCCGATTTAGAAATTGCGCATACTCACCGCCTCGCATTTAGAGGCAATTTTTTCACTACACGGCAGTTGCGGCTGTCAAATTAGCCTCTAAAATCCCTTTTGTACTGAGGTGGCGTCTCGAATATCCGTCTTTCCTTCCTTTTTGTGACGCACCTCTGCTGTTATTTTCATTAATCACTATGTCAGTTGTTTTGTATCTACCTTTATCCGTCAACAACCAGTCTCATTTCAAAGATATTCTTTCTTATCTTCTTGAATAACTCCAATTTCTCAAGGTCTGCTGCCAGTTTTAGGATAATACTTCCCGAATGTTTTACTATCCGCCCCGCTATTTGTATCAGCTTCCAACGAAATGTCGCTATCGTATGTTTCAGCCATGTCTCAGGACATGACAACCGCT
>JBKBUB010000150.1:0-4153 GCA_046290925.1 Thermodesulfovibrionales bacterium
ATAAAAGCCATTGCTGATCGGCTTATAGCTACAAAGGGGGTGAAGCATGGCAGGCTCTTGTTGACAACGACCGGAAAAGACCTCGAATAATTTTTTTTCTTTTTGTAACACGAATAATAAAATTGTAATATAAGGAGGTAAGAATGCTATTTTTAAAAAGGTGGAAGGCCTCTCTTTTAATCCTTTGTGTCATGTTTTTCTCTCCCAAAGGTCAAGCATATGCTGCTCACCCACTTGTTACGGATGATTCGGGCACTCAGGGAAAGGGAAGGTATCAGTTAGAATTAAACGGAGAGTATGGTCACGATAAAGAGGAAGGTATCAAGACCGAGACATTTGATTTGAAAGCGATAATCTCTTATGGTCTTATTGATAATCTCGACCTTGTCCTGACACTGCCCTATCAGAAGATAAGGATAAAGGAGGAAGATTCGAGAGCGACTTCCGAAGGGATTTCGGACATCGACCTCGAGGTGAAGTGGCGCTTCTATGAAAAGGATGGATTAAGTTTCGCCTTAAAACCGGGATTAACCCTTCCAACAGGGGACGAAGGTAAAGGTCTTGGAACTGGTAAGGTAACCTTAAGTATATTCTTTATAACAACATATGAGCATTCACCATGGGCAGTTCATCTTAATGGAGGATATATCAGGAATGAGAATAAAACTAATGAGAGAAAAGACATATGGCATCTCTCCCTGGCAGGCACATGTGAGGTTATAGAAGATCTTAAGTTAGTCAGCAATATAGGGATTGAGCGAAATACTGATAGGGAGTCCAAAACAGCCCCTGCCTTTATACTTGCAGGCCTTATATATTCCCTTTCAAAGGACCTTGATATTGATATAGGTGTAAAGGCAGGGCTTAATGAGGCTGAAACTGATTACAGCATACTCGCCGGTCTCACCAGGAGGTTCTGATGCATATACCAGATGGATATTTAGGACCGATAACATTCGGTAGCCTTTGGGCAGCAATGTTACCTGTATGGTATTTTGCAGGGAGATTGGTAAGAAAGACCATGGATGTGGCAAGGATTCCCTTCCTCGCACTGGCTGGTGCCTTCAGTTTTGTTATTATGATGTTTAACGTTCCCGTCCCTGGTGGAACAACAGGCCATGCAACAGGTGCAACCCTTATAGCGATCCTTTTAGGTCCCTGGCCTGCTGTGATAGCTGTCTCTATAGCCCTGATTATTCAGGCTGTACTCTTTGGAGATGGAGGCATAACAGCTATTGGTGCAAATTGCTTCAATATGGCCTTTGCAGAGGTGATGGCGGGTTATGGTGTTTACAGGCTCATAGGTGGTAAAATAGGCAGTAAAAGGGAGTTATTAGCAGCAGGTGCTGGCTCCTATATCGGCATAAATGTGGCTGCCTTTTTGACAGCCTTAGAGTTGGGGATTCAACCCCTTCTCCACAGAGGACTGGACGGTAGACCCCTGTATAGCCCCTTTCCATTGACAATAACGGTTCCTGCTATTATGATTGAACATATAACCCTTTTTGGTTTTGTTGAGGTGGCAGTTACTGTCTTAGTCCTCGTCTATGTTAGAAAGAAAGCTATAGTCTGAAATAGATTCACAGGAGGAAGTGATGTTGTTAAAGGATTACAAAAGGCTATGGATAGGGATAGGGATTCTGCTACTGCTTTCTCCTCTCGGCCTTATTATTCCCGAGTTATTTAAGGCAGGCGGGGCCTGGGGAGAGTGGGGGCTTGAGGAGATACCAGAATGGATGCAAAAAGAGGGACTTCCGGCATTTATCCCCGAGGGACTTAAAAGGCTCTCCGAGATATGGTCTGCACCATTCCCTGATTATGCCTTTCAGGGATGGTCAGGAGGCATAGGGGCATATATTTCCTATATATTAACAGGCCTTGTGGGTGTTGCAGCGGTTGTTATTGTTACCTTTTTGGTATTCAGAAAGAGGAAAGGATAGGGAAGGAGATGGAAGAGTTAGAGAGATTTAAGGTAATGATCGAGCACTGGTTAGAGCATAACAGAGAGCATGCCCAGTCTTATAAGGAATGGGCTGAAAAGGCAGAGGCGATGGGTAGAAAGGATATTGCCACAGTCCTAAGCAATCTATCCCTTGAGACAGCAAGGTTGGAGAGTCTATTTATGGAAGCACTTTCCTTAGTAAACCCACCAGTTGCGTAAATTTGGAGGCTGCCCGCACCCATCCCAGAGAGTAAGGGCGTGCCTCTCCTCCTTGCGTTCTGTCTGGGATGGGTGCGGGGCTCAAATAAATGGGTGAATGGGCTTAAGGCGATAGTGCTACAGTGCGACAGTCGCACCTCGATCGGTCGCACTTTGCAGTCGGTCGCACGGTCGCACTAAATATCAGGCTAATTTCTACTACGTTTGGGTAAATATATACGTAACACAATCAGTTCACGGTACACTAAGGAATCGAAAAATAAATTCTCTCGCAACATCTGCATTATTTTATAAAATGCATTTTTCGGGTTAAAACTATGTAAGCATCTATTAAGGGTCATGAAAGGGGAGATGCCACAGGCTGTGGGGAGATGCTTCAGGAGTTGAAATCCTCTTAGATTTTTATTGTGTCTTTTGACGCAGGTGGGCTAAATAACCCATTATTATCTCTTTGATCTCTTCTGGTTTTATATCCTCAAGGCAACGACTAATCTTTGTCCCATTACATCCGTCCTTACCACAGGGGACACACTCCCAATCCCTCTGGATAACCATATGCTTAGACCTCAGGCCTTTGACCTTTGACCTACCACCTTTGGAATTATCCCAGGGCCCCCAGCTATAGGCGCCTGTTGGTCCAAAGAGTGCGATAACAGGTGTGTCTACTGCTGCTGCAATATGCATTGGTGCCGAATCAACCCCTAAGAAGAGGTCAGAGGCCTCTGATATGGCAGCAAGTTGTTTGATCGTTGTTTTACCGCATAGGTTAATAATCTGTGATGGGTGAGCGGTCTTGACCAAGTTGCATAAGGAGAGGATATTCTTCGCCCTTTCTATCTCTTTCCTGTCAGGCGAGGATGTTATTATTACGGTAGTCTCCATATCAATAAGCCATCTTATGACCTCTGCCATGTATTCATCTTTCCAGCACTTAAAGAGCCATCTCGACGTAGGATGTATATGAACAATAGGCTGATGGCTGATGGCTAATGGCTGAATATTATTTTTTCTGAATACCTCTTTAACAAAGTCCCTTGCTTCATCAGGTATAAAGAAATTAACACTCCTATCCTCGGTATCGATCCCGAAATGCCTTACCACATCGAGGTTCTGTAATACCATATGTTTGCTGCCATCAGGCCTGAAGAGATGAGTGTAGAGATGTCTTTTGCCGATTAGGCCTTTCCTCGATTCCCATCCGATCCTGTATCTTGCCCCTGATAAAAAGGATAGAATAGCTGCCCTGTCACCGCCTGTGAGGTCAATAGTCATGTCAAAGCGTCTTTTTCTGATTTCTCTTAAAAACCTTGTCTCTTCTGTATATCTCTTGATAAAAGGGGCCTTCTTGATTTCCCTGTCAAAGGTGGTTATCTCCTGTATAAGAGGATTCCCTGAAAGAACCTCTTCTGTTCCATAATTGACAAGAATCGAGACCTCAGCCTCTGGAAAGGTCTCTTTCAATGCCCTGAAGACAGGTGATGCGAGAAGGACATCGCCGATATGTCTGAGCTTAATGACGAGGATTCTACGGATATCGGTAAAGGGATGATTCATCCTAAATTAATGTATCATATAAGGAATGAAGAAGGCAAAAGGGCTTTTGTCAGAAAGGTCTGCTATAATATCTCAGATATGGATGTGTTAAGATTTCTCAAAAAAGCCCTTAGAAAGGAGATTCGAACAAGGAAACTGCCTGTTGAGATAGTTTATCTCTACGGGTCTTTTGCAAGGTCAATGGAAAGGGCAGGGAGTGATATTGATCTGGCTTTTCTCTTTGATGAAGGGGCTTATTGTAAAGATCCATTGAGGTATTTTATGTCGGTTAATAAGATTTGCGGAAAGCTCGAAAGAGACATAAAGAGGGAGATTGATATATCCATCCTGAACAGGGCTTCGCTTATTTTTTCTTATCTTGTACCCACCAGTTGCATAAATTTGGAGGCTGGCATGACTCAAAAACTTTTATAATGCGATTTGATATTAAATGTGATT
>JBKBUB010000151.1:0-4121 GCA_046290925.1 Thermodesulfovibrionales bacterium
TGGGTAATAACTATTATATTGATTGCCGTTGTATTCTCAATGATTGTTAACGAAAGGCAGAGAGAGATAGGTATCCTGAGATCATTGGGCGCGAAGAAGGGATCTGTTTTTTCATTTATAACGGCAGAGGCCTTTATAATATCCCTAACAGGTGGCATGGCAGGAATCATAGCGGGTGGGTTATTACTTTATAGTCTCAAAGTCCCTCTTACTGGTGCGTTCAATTTGCCCTATCTCTGGCCCGACAGGATATTTATAATAAGCGCTATAATAGTTACATTATTCATATCAATAAGCACAGGTATCGCTGCTGCCTTCTATCCTGCCCTGAGATGTAGCAGGATGGAGCCCTATGAAGCAATAAGGAAAGGAGAATAGTATGATCGAGGTAAGGGAGGTTTCGAAGAGGTACAGGGCTGGCAATCAGGAGATTCGAGCCGTTGACAATGTATCCTTCAAGTGCGATAAGGGTGAATATATCTCTATAATAGGCCATTCAGGAAGCGGGAAGACCACCCTGCTTAGCCTTATAGGGGGTCTGACAAGGCCTGATAGTGGTGATATCTTAATTGATGGGGAGAGCATCCTCTCCTTCGATGATGATAGTTTATCTGAGTTCAGAAACAGGAAATTAAATTTTGTATTTCAGTTTTCAAGCCTTATTCCTACCCTCACAGCCCTCGAGAATGTAATGTTACCTGTTGTGTTTAGCCCGGAGAAGAAAAATGGCAGGGTGATTAGGGATGAAGCAATAAGGCTTCTTGATGTTATGGGTCTTGGTGATAAACTCGATGCCTATCCATCACAACTCTCAGGCGGGCAGCAGAGGAGGGTCGCCATAGCCAGGGCCTTTATAAACAATCCTGAAATAATACTTGCTGATGAGCCAACAGGTGACCTTGATGAGGAGACAGAGGCGGAGGTTATAAGATTTTTCAAGAGATTGAATGAGGAGAAGGGGATAACCTTTATTGTTGTTACCCACAGTTCAACAATTGCAAATGAGGCTAAAAGGGTCCTGAGGATGCATAACGGCAGACTTGCAGAATAATTAAAATGCAGATAGAGGTCGTTGATCTTAGAGAATTAACTGTTGAAACAGAGGCATTGATCCTTCCTCTGTGCGAGGAAGAGGAGATAACCGTTTATAAAGATATAAACGATTCTCTTAATGGCCTTCTCAAAGATATCTTAAGAAGGAGAGAATTCGAAGGCAAGGAAGATCAAACATATCTTATACATACCCAGGGAAGGATCAGGCCGGAGAGGATAATCCTTACGGGTCTTGGTAAGAGAGGAGGTCTGAACAAAGAAAAGGTCAGGAGGGCAGGAGGAAGGTCATTCTCTCTTTTAAAAGACCTTAAGATAAATGATGCGGTTCTATCTACGAGATACCTGAATTCAGCAGGTCTTTCTCCAAACCCCTTTCTCGAAGGCGGTCTTCTTTCCCTTTACAGATTCCAGAGATATAAGAAGGAAGAAGAGAGCAAACTCGATAGGTTTATTATGCTTTCCCGACCTTCGCAAGAAACGATTGATTCATTGAGATGGACAGAGAAAGTTATTAAGGCAGTAAATTTTGTCAAAGACATGGTAAATACGCCTGCTAATGACATGACGCCTTCAGAGCTTGCAAGGATTGCCTTTAACTTATCTGGCGAAAGGGTCTCTGTTACGGTCCTCGAAAGGGAAGATGCGGAAAAAGAGGGAATGGGTGCATACCTGGCGGTAGCAAAGGGATCTTCTGAACCACCAAAGTTTATAGTCCTGAATTACAGGGGTTCTGATTCAAGACCTATTGTAGTAATAGGGAAATCCATAACCTTTGATAGCGGTGGCATATCGATAAAACCGAGTGAGGGTATGGAGAAGATGAAGTATGATATGGCGGGCGGTGCCGTTGTCCTGGGAATTATAAAATTGGTCTCCGAGGCAATGTTGCCTCTGAACGTAATAGGCATCCTTCCTGCCACAGAGAACCTTCCAGGGGGTCATGCAACAAGGCCGGGAGACATAGTCAGAACCTGTTCAGGAAAAACTGTTGAGATAATTAATACCGATGCCGAGGGAAGACTCGTCTTAGCCGATGCAATTGGATTTGCAAAAAGATTCAACCCTCAGGTTATAATAGATGTAGCAACCCTTACAGGTGCCTGTTCCATTGCCTTAGGCAATGAGGCAGCGGCAATTATGGGGAATGATCTGAAGCTGATGGAGAGATTGAAGATTATCGGAGATGAGACCTATGAAAGGGTCTGGCCTATGCCTCTGTTTGGTGAATATGGTGAATATCTTAAGAGTGATTTCGCTGATATAAAGAATTCAGCTGGCAGGATAGGTTCCCTTGTGACAGCAGCCTATTTCCTCAAGGAGTTTGCTGGAGAAACACCTTGGGTACATATTGATATAGCCAGTACTGCCTGGACAGAGAAGGATAAGGCCTATATGACAAAGGGCGCTACGGCCTTTGGCCTGAGACTCCTATCAAATTTCATAAAGGAGATGTGATGAAATCTTTGAAGTTTATATTTTTCTTGTCCTTTTTTTTCGTGCCCTCAATGGCCTTTGCATGGGGGCCTCTGACCCATTTTTATTTAGGTAGTGAGATCCTTTCTCTTGGCTCTCTCATCACAGCAGGTATTTACTCAATCCTCAAAAAATATAAGCACGATTTTCTATATGGAAATCTCATGGCCGATATCGTTATAGGTAAGAAATATCTCCCTGAGGATAAGAACTCCCATAGCTGGGATGTGGCCCTGAACCTCTTTGATTCTGCAAGGACAAGGCAGCAAAAGGCCTTTGTATACGGCTATCTCAGTCATCTTGCCGCTGACACAGTAGCACACGGCAAATTCACAGGCAACAGAAAGAATATTGGTCACACCCTCATTGAATTGAAGGCAGACAGCATAATCGATAAAAGGTACTGGATACAGGCGATAACTATTAACAAGTCGGTACAGCATAGAAACGATGTTTTTCTTGAAAGATCACTGGAGAGGGCAATCTTTTCTTTTAAGACAAACAAGAGGATCTTCAAGGGTATGCTTTTTCTGTCCTGTTTTAACCAAAAGAGAGTAGGAGATCTGATCGAGAGAAATTTAAAGGGTTTTATGTCACCTTCAAATAACTACATTCAAAGCCTTCACGATGAATCTATAAAAAGGATTATAGATGTCCTTAGAAACGGGAGAGACTCAAAGGTCTTTGAGGATAGCCCAATAGTCCGAGTATAGGAAGCCTGAAATACCCTGCCTTACCTCCTGCTACCTGTATCTGGTATAATATTAAAAAATTTCAGGAGGATGGAAGTGACCATTACAGAAAAGATTCTTGCTGCCCATGCTAACAGGGAAGAGGTTTATCCTGGAGAGTTAATAAATGCTAAGGTTGACCTAATCCTTGCCAATGACATTACAGCACCGATAGCCATTAAGGAATTCAAAAAGACAGGTGCTAAGGATGTCTTTGATAGGAACAGGGTTGCCTTCGTGCCTGACCATTTTGCACCCCAAAAGGACATAAAGGCTGCGGAGCAATGCAAACTGCTGAGAGATTTCTCGAGGCAATACAATCTCGGTCTTTATTTTGAGGTCGGTAGGATGGGAATAGAACATGCCTTATTACCTGAACAGGGTCTTGTAGTACCTGGAGACCTCGTTATAGGGGCTGACAGCCATACCTGTACCTATGGTGCCCTCGGTGCCTTTTCAACAGGTGTAGGCTCAACCGATGTGGCTGCTGCAATGGCAACAGGGGAGTGCTGGTTTAAGGTGCCGGAATCGATGAAATTTATATATTATGGAAGGCTCCAGAGATGGGTAGGTGGTAAAGATCTCATACTTCATACAATTGGGGATATTGGCGTTGACGGCGCTCTTTACAAGGCAATGGAGTTCGAAGGTGAGACGATAAGAGACCTCCCGATGTATGGGAGGCTTACGATGTGTAATATGGCTATTGAAGCAGGTGGTAAATCAGGTATTATCGTCCCTGATAAAGTAACCGAGGCCTATGTCAAGGGAAGGGCCAAGAGACCCTATAAATTTTATACCTCTGACAATAATGCTCATTATGTTGACATAAGGGAATATGACTGCTCAAAGATTCCTCCAACG
>JBKBUB010000152.1:0-4112 GCA_046290925.1 Thermodesulfovibrionales bacterium
TCATTCCCCTGAGTCCCTTTTCATCCATTGATCTCTTCAGTCTTTCGAGGTCGCTTATATTATAGTGAAACGTTGGGGGTGGTATATCGAGGCAGACCTGACTGACCAAGGGGGAAACTTTTGCATGAAAGGACTGAAATAACTCAAAAATGTCCCTCGATTTTGAAATGGCTATCTTGTCACCAACCACGAGCCTCGATTCCTCAGGGATTTCTATCAGCAGGTCTCCCTCTGGAACGGTCTGGCAGGCAAGGACATAACCCCTCTCTCGGTCCTTCTGGTCAAGTTTTCCGATAGATAATATCTTATAAGAGCCTTCGATAACCTTGACCCTGCATTTCCCGCATGTCCCCTTTCCACCACAGGAGGCAACGAGATAAACCCCCTGCCTCTTTAAGGCCCTGTAAAGGTCTTCTTCCCTCTCAATGGATAATGTCTTTCCAGATGTTAATCTTAGTTCCATATTGCAACTCTAAGGGTTTAAAAATTATTTGTTCAGTTTTTTCAATAACGATGCAAGATAAAATTAATGTTTTCTTATATATTATAGAATAAATTTTTTCTTGATGACAAACATAGCTAGATACATGCCGTAGTATAATTAAAGTATGACCATAGATACCATAATCAGGGAAGGCATAAACATCCGAATGCCTGTTCGGGGTTCTTCCATGTTCCCTGTCCTGAGCACAGGGGACAGCATTGTAGTTTCTCCTCCTGATGATCTCAAAAAGGGCGATATAATCCTTTACAGGGATAAAGGCAACCTTGTCTGCCACAGGATTGTGAAGGTTGTGAAGAGATCGGTTCCACAGGCTAACGACGATGGAAGGGTCTATTATATTACGAGGGGAGATTCACTCTTTTATGATGATGCCCCTGTCTCAGTCGATGACATCATAGGGAAGGTTTCTGTTATCGAAAGAAAGAGGATGAGCCTTCCGAGGCGTCTTCTTCTTACAATTTATCCGCTTTTAAGACCACGAATTATTAATTCGATTATAATAGCCGTGCTTGTTAGAGCAAAACAGCTTGCCAGGTTAGGCTTGCCAGCTTAAGCAGCAATCTGATAATATTTCCATTATGGATCTCAGGGGGAGACTTATTGCACTCATCAGGGAACGCTCCTTTATGAAGAGCGATGAGCCTGTCTTCAGACTCTCCTCTGGAAAGATGAGCAACTTCTATTTTGACCTTAAGAAGACGACCTATTCACCAGAGGGGCTTTATCTCGTTGGTAACTTAGTCTTTGATAAGATAAAGGAGATAGGCCTTAGGCCAAAGGCTATTGGAGGACTGACAATGGGTGCTGACCCAATTGCTGCTGCAACGGCCTACACATCCTATCTTAGAGGGGAGCCGATTGAGGCAATAGTCATAAGAAAGGAACCAAAGGGTCACGGGACTGGCAGCCAGGTCGAGGGTTATGTAAAACCTGGCGATGAGGTAATAATAATAGATGATGTGATAACAACAGGTGGTTCGACTATTAAGGCCATTGAGGCTGCAAGGGCAGCGGGATTGAAGATTATAGCTGTTATAGTTATCCTCGATAGGTGCGAATGCGATGGAAGACAGAATATAGAAAGGCTCGGCTATCCAGTGTATCCGGTACTTACAATAAAGGACTTTGCCTGATAGTTGTTTTAGAAATGTTGAAGGAGTAGACAATCGCATACCTTATTATTGATGGATATAACCTCATCGGAATCTATCACAGGGACCTCGAGGCTGAACGGAACAAACTTATCGAAAGACTTATCAGGTACAGAGGGAGCAAGGGGCACAGTATAGTCCTTGTCTTTGATGGCTGGAGATCCGGAGGAATCAAGGAAGAACAGATCGAAAAGGGAGGCATAAGGATTATATATTCGAGGCTTGGTGAAAAGGCAGATTCTGTGATAAAGAGGATAATATCAACAGAGAGGAAGGAATGGATCGTGATAACCTCTGATAGGGATATAGTCGCTGAGGCATGGCGATGTGGTTCTACACCGGTATCATCAGAGGTCTTTTATGAGAGACTGATGGCTGAAGACAAGCCCCGGGCATCAGGCATCGGGTTCGAGGCCGAGGATAAGGAGTTAGAATACTATGTCCTCCCTTCAACCTCTCCAAAAGGGAACCCTCGCAGGCTTTCAAAGAAGGATAAGGCCATAAAGAGAGCAATTAGCAAGCTGTGACAAGACCTTCTGATAAGGTAACCATCCTATTCAGTTCTTTTTTGCTCCTTCTCGTTGCCTTTAATTACAATATTATCCCTATCTCAAATTACCTTATAATTATCTATGCATCTATCATCCTTTTCCAGTTTGTAATGATTCGAGTAAGCAGAAGCAATCAGTTTTTCGCTGTGAGTCGTGATATTGTTTTTCCTGTCATAAGCGTCCTTGTTATCTTTGATAGTCTCGAGGGTATCGTCCACAATATCAATCCCAGGGATATAGACTATATCCTGATAAGACTCGATTATCTTATCTTTAATGCCTATCCAGGCCTGATTATCGAGAGGATAGAAAACCCCATCCTTACAGAGATCTTACAGATAGCCTATACCTCTTATTACTTCCTTCCAATAACACTCGGTATCTTGCTCAAGATAAAGGGTGATACCGAAGGTTTTAACAGAACCCTCTTTCTCATACTCCTCTGCTTTTATCTTTCCTATGTGGGTTATCTGTTATTCCCTGCCCTCGGTCCCAGGTATACAATGAGTCACCTCTATTCAGGAGAACTGAAGGGGCTTCTACTCTTTGAGCATGTACACCAAATATTGAATCATCTCGAAGGTGTTAAGAGAGACGCCTTTCCCAGCGGTCACACCGCTATTGCCATCACAGTACTCATCCTTGCTTACAGATACCACAGGAGGTTCTTTTATGTTACACTTCCTGTAGTGCTATTACTTATATTCTCGACAGTCTATTGTCGGTATCACTATGTGGTGGATGTGATAGGAGGCATCCTTTTGACTGTTGCAACCTTTCTGATAGGCAAGGCAACTGGATTTATGATAAAAGCAAAGGGTGGAATAGGTGAGTGAGCTTCGGCCTATTCACTTCAGGTTTACTTGTTAGTATGAACCAGAAAAAGAAGAGGATTCTTATAATTGAGGACGAGAAAAAGATCTCTGATATAGTAACCCTATATCTCGATAGGGAAGGCTTTACAGTGGATGTTGCAGCTACAGGAGAAGAGGGTCTGCAATTCATGAAGGAATCGCCTGACCTCATAATACTTGACCTTATGCTACCTGATATACCTGGTGAAGATATATGTAGGATGATAAGAGAGAGATCAAATATCCCCATAATAATGCTTACAGCGAAGAGTGCAGAAGAGGAAAGGATCAGAGGTCTTGGCATCGGTGCTGATGACTATGTTGTTAAGCCCTTCAGCCCCAGAGAACTCGTTGCTCGCATTAAGGCCCTTTTAAGGAGGGTCAGCCCCTCAAAAAAGGATGTCTTGAGCTTTAATAGGGGCCTCCTCATTCTTAACCCTGAGAGGTTTGAGGCGAGAATAGGTGGCAAGCCTGTTGAGCTTACAGAGACGGAATTCAGGATACTCTTGACCCTCTCAGAGAGACCAGGGGTCGTGTTTTCAAGGGAGCAGCTTATCAATATGGTTCAGGGTTATGACTTCGAAGGTTACGATAGGACCATAGATGCCCATATAAAGAATATAAGGCATAAACTCGGAGAAGACCCGAAGAGGCCTCTTTTTATCAAGACAGTTTACGGTCTCGGCTATAAATTTGCAGGATTGCCTGATGAGGACTAAACTCTTTGCTGCCTTTATCCTTGTTATATCAATTGCCTTACTGTCAAACATCGTCTTTCAATGGCTCATAATGAGGGATTTTGATGATTATGTGAGGGGTGTTAAGGAAGATCATCTTTACTGGGTTCTGGCCTCTGTTGAGGGCAGTTATCTGCAGGATAAATGGGATATGAATCTCCTTAATGAATCTGTCCACTGGGCGATGATGCTCGGCTTCGATGTGATGGTCAAGGACATTAATGGCAAGGTAGTCACTGACTCTCACAGTGTTATGGAATCCCTTCCTGAGAGTATGAAACACAGAATGTCATCAATAATTAACATTCACTCCT
>JBKBUB010000153.1:0-4107 GCA_046290925.1 Thermodesulfovibrionales bacterium
CTTCAGGTTTCGCCGATGCCTGAGGCATTGAAGGCAAAGAGGTGGGCCATGGTTATAGACATGAGGAAGTTTAAGACCGAGGAGGATTACAAAAGGGTTATAGAGGCCTGCCACAGCGTTCATAATGTCCCTGACTTTGGTAACCCAAAGGAGGAGATCAAATGGATATGGACTGACAGTTATGAGCATGCCTTTCCTGGACAGGAAAACCCCTATTTACCAGAATCCCTGAAACATAAACTCTTCTTACTCCTTTGCAACCACTGCGAAAACCCTCCCTGTGTAAGGGTATGCCCCACAAAGGCGACCTTTAAGAGGCCTGATGGAATTACGATGCAGGACATGCACAGATGCATTGGTTGCAGGTTTTGTATGGCTGCCTGCCCTTATGGAGCGAGGAGTTTTAATTACAGGAATCCGAGACCCTTTATAAAGGAGCCAAACCCTGAATATCCAACGAGAATGATCGGAGTTGTAGAGAAATGTACCTTCTGTACAGAGAGAATCGATAAGGGCCTCATGCCTGCCTGCGTTGAAAAGTCGAACGGTGCAATGATATTTGGTGATCTGACAGATCCGAACTCTGAGGTTAGAAAGGTATTAAGCAATAATTATTCGATCAGGCGAAAACAGGAACTCGGCACACGACCCGTGGTCTTTTACATTATAGGAGGTGATGAGAATGCTGGATAAGGCACTAACGGGAAGCAAACGATACTGGACATGGATCTTTGTTTTGCTTGCCTTTATAGGCGTTGGTTTCCTCTTTTATCTCAAACAGTTTAGTTACGGCCTGGGATTAACAGGACTGAGCAGGGATGTATCCTGGGGATTTTATATCTCTCAGTTTACATTTCTCGTTGGAGTGGCTGCCTCTGCGGTAATGCTCGTTATTCCTTATTACCTTCATGACTTCAAGAAATTCGGTAAGATTGTAATACTCGGTGAATTCTTAGCTGTTGCTGCTGTTACGATGTGCATACTCTTCATCTTTGTTGATATGGGACAGCCTATGAGGATATTGAATGTTGTTCTTCATCCAACACCAAATTCGATTCTTTTCTGGGATACCGTTGTACTGAGTGGCTATCTCCTCTTGAATATAATAATAGGTTGGACAACCCTTGAGTCAGACCGTTATCAGGTGGCACCACCAGCATGGGTGAAACCCCTCGTTTATATCTCGATTCCCTGGGCTATAAGTATTCATACCGTCACGGCCTTTATTTATGCAGGATTACCTGGAAGGCACTTCTGGCTGACTGCTATCATGGCAGCCCGATTCCTGGCCTCTGCCTTTGCCTCTGGACCTTCGCTACTTATATTGGTATCGATGCTCGTAAGAAATCTTACAAAATTCGACCCTGGGAAGGAACAGATACAGGCTATAGGCAAGATAGTGGCCTATGCGATGTTTGCAAATGTCTTCTTCTTCTTGCTCGAACTTTTTACAGCCTTTTATAGTAAAATTCCAGGCCATATGAGTTCCTTTGAGTATCTATTTGTTGGACTCGAAGGGCATGGAAGGCTTGTTCCGTTAATGTGGGTCTCGGCAATCCTGGCTATCCTTTCCCTCATTCTTCTTGTCAATCCTTCGACAAGGAGGAATGAACGAACCTTAGCTGTTGCTGCAGCCTCTGTCTTTATCTCCCTCTGGATAGACAAGGGTTTTGGTTTAATAGTTGGCGGTTTTGTACCGAATATGTTCGAAAGGGTCACAGAGTACTGGCCAACATTACCAGAGACCTTTATAACCTTAGGCGTTTGGGCAATGGGTTTCCTCATATTAACGATTCTCTATAAGGTTGCGGTTGGTGTGAGGGAAGAGACAGCGGGTATAGAGATAGAGCATTAAAATTTAGCGGGTGTAAGCTCACAGGCTTATACCCGCATCTTACACTATCCTTCTCATCCCTATTGGATTCGGAGAGGTCCTTATGAATCCCTTTGACTGTGCAATTATGTCGAGAGGGATGCTCATAATATCGATCAACTCAGGAGAATATTCACTGAAGAGGTTTCTCTGGAAGGTCTTGATGTAGTTTTTGCATAATAGGCAGAGTTCGAGCCTCAGGCCGTTTTCCTGTTCTGCTGTTATAATCTCTATATCCTCTCCCTTTCTATTCAGGCAGGCAGGGCAGCCAATCCTATTCCATTGCCCTTTAAATCCGCAGTAGGAACAATAATAAATCCTTTCCTCATTTTCCTGAATAGAGGAAAGGGAAGGGGTTGAACGGCATACGGGGCACCGACCCTGCTCTGTTAGTCTCTCTGTAAATGTTGTTGATTCTCTCATCTGGATGAAAAAGGGCTTGCTTAACAGAAACAGTATCTCCTCTATATCTTCCTCAAGGTATGGAAAAGTAAAGGTTGGCAATTCGTTCATGGGTATTCTGAGAAAGTCGATCTGTCTGAACCTCAGGGCCTCCTTAACTGGAGATAGAATCTCTGAGGGTATATCAAAGACCAGTGAGAATTCGTCTATCATGGAATCCACAAGATCAGGGGGATAATATCCCTCGTTTATCCTTATCCTGCCCGCAATTAAACCTTTCATTTTATTTTCAAAGAATAGAACCTTTTCATACAAGTTAAGTGGTTCGGTTAAGTGAGGTTTGATTTTTTTCAGATCTTCTATGTTATTATTCATGGTATCTCAGGAGCCTTTATCTTTAAATCTTCCCCTGTCAATGCCTCAATGAGAAATGTCTTGAGATGACTTTTCTCCTCAGCCGTCAGTCCCAGGGGTTTTAGTACACCGTTGCCCGGACCCCCACCCCTGTCGAAGAATTCTATCACCTCGTCGAGGGTATTGAAAACACCGTTATGCATGTAAGGAGAGGTCCTCGAGACCTCTCTCAATGTTGGGGTCTTAAAGGCCCTCCAGTCCTTTCTATCCCTTGTTATTAGATATCTCCCCGGATCTTCTCTCAGGCTTCTATAGTCATCATAATGATAAACCTTTGCAACAAACCTCATTGTTGTAGCTACCCTTGGGTCATTGAGAAGGGATGGATTTTCAGGGACATTCAAGGCATAAAATCTATCATCGCTGAGATTTACTCCATAATGGCATTCAGAGCATTTACCCTTACCTATGAATATCTCAAAACCTTTCTTAGCCTTCTCAGATAGTGCCGATTTATCACCCATCAAGAACCTATCAAGAGGTACGTTCCTTGATAATAATGTCCTTTCGAATGCAGCTATTGCCATTGCCATCCTCTCCCTCGTTACCTCACCACCAAAAACCCTTTTAAAGGCATCGACATACTCAGGTACTGACCTCAATTCCTCCTCAAGAAAGTCAAGATTCTGGTTCATCTCAAAGGCGGACATCATGGGGAATAATGCCTGGTCCTCAAGGGAGCTTGCCCTTCCATCCCAGAAGAGATATTTACTGAAGGCTACATTTATTAGTGTTGGGGCATTCCTCCAGTTCCTTATCATCTCTTTCCTTCGAGAATATCCCTGGCCTTCTCGTTAACGATCCTCCCGTCTGCCCTTCCCTTCACTTGAGGCATTAAAACCTTCATGAGCCTGCCAATTTCCTTAACACTCGATACACCAGTCTCATGAATCGCTGATCTTATGAGATTTTCGAGTTCTTCCTCTGAGAGTTGCTCGGGAAGATACTCCTGAATAATCTCTATCTCTCGACTTTCCTTATCAGCAAGGTCATGTCTACCTGCCTTTGTATATTGTTCTACAGACTCCCTCCTCTGTTTCACAAGGGATGACAGTACCCCTGTGATGTCTTCTTCCTTAAGACCTCCCTTTTGCCTCTTTTCAATCTCGGCATTCTTCAAGGCTGCCTTCATCATCCTGAGGGTCGAGACCCTTAGGTCATCTTTTGCCTTTAAAGAGGTTGAGAGGTCATCATCTATCTTTTTAAGTATGTCCAAGCTTTATTCCTTTCTGCAAATTATACCACCGTTGCATAAATTCAGAGGCTGGCATGCCTCAAAAACTTTTATAATGCGATTTGATATTAAATGTGATAGCTTAATCAAGACCTCACCTGTGGTTCCGTTTAATAAGAACCACTCATGTTTATTGAATGTTGCTATAGGTATCGCAGATAAAAGTTTTTTCACCATGCCAGCC
>JBKBUB010000154.1:0-4106 GCA_046290925.1 Thermodesulfovibrionales bacterium
CTATAGGTATCGCAGATAAAAGTTTTTTCACCATGCCAGCCTCCAATATCAGGCTAATTTTTGCAACGTTTTGGTAAAGTATGATTGCGGTTTGATTTAACCCGAAAGATGCATTTAAGATTTTTGGTTAGGTATAGAGATTCTGAATTAGGCACGATCAGCAGACTAAGTCTCGGATTTGATCTTTTCTATTTCCCTTTTAATAAGGGTCTCAGCAAGATCAGGAACGGTCTCCCAGATGACCTTTTCAACCTCCTTTGTTAAGGAGGCGAGGGCCCCCTGAACCATCTCTTTAAGCAGTCTCTCAACCAGATCAGGCACGACTTCCCAGAGGACTTTTTCTGCTGAGTCCTTTATATACGGAGACATGTTAGCGATAAAACTCTCCTTCATATCGGACATAAAGGGGGCAATCCTCTCCCTTATCTCTGTTCTGAAGGTCTCCATTATCTCTTCCTTTGAGGGAACCTCTACCTCGGGTATCGCAAAAGCAGGTCTTTGAGGTTGAACAATCGTCTCTTCAGGTGCTGAAACAAAGGCCTCTGGCACTTCTTCCATGATGCTCGGAGCCTCTTCAGCAACCATCTCCTCAAGCACTTCTAAGGGGGTCTCCTCAGCAACCCCTTCTGATACCAACTGCTCGGAAGCCAACTCTTCCATTGTCCATAGTTCTTCACCTGCCACCCCTGCCTCGAAGGCCTCTGCCTCTTCAACAGGGGTCTCTACAGCAATCTCTTCTCCTGCCATTTCCTTTGCTGTTAATGCCGAATTAATCTTACTTATTAATTCCTGGGATTCAAAGGGCTTAATAATATAGTCATCGGCTCCTACATTTCGCGCCAGTTCCTCATCGATAGGCTCAAAGGCTCCGGCGAGTAATATTACAGGAACATCTCTCGTCAGGGGGTCTGTCTTTATCCTCTCGCATAGTTGATAGCCATTCATCTTTGGCATCTCTATATCTGCGAGGACGACATCAGGCTTAAAGGACTGTATCGTAGCCAGGGCCTCTTCTCCACTGTTAACGGCCTTTATCTCAAAGCCTTCTTCAGCGAGGACGAGTTCAACAACCTTCTGGATAGTTATGCTGTCATCAGCGAGAAGGAGTTTACCTCCCATCTTTCCCCCTTTCAGTATATCTCTATACGAGGAATTATCTTCACTACCAAATTTTATTTATACTTAATGAAAAAGTCAAGCAGATTTTTGAACACACGGTTCAACACGAGGAGACCCCTCAACCACCACCTGAAAAAGTAGAAGGAGAAGAGAGGGAAAAAGATGCGTGACAACTGAAAGAGGATATTTTCTTTTTTACCTCCTTCGAGCCACAATTAGGACATACTGTATCCTTCTCAGAAGAGCCAACCTTTTGGAGAAGGGAAAAACTCTTATTGCACTTGTTGCAAGTATATTCGTATATGGGCATTTTTAACCTCCATTGTTTCGTAATATATTTATTATTTTACTATATTACACAGTTTGATGTCGATGTCTGGCAAAGATGTTTATGATATAAACAAAATGCGTACTTAGAAGTTCTTATTACTATGCATTTTAAAGCAAATACATTGCACGGACATTAGGCTTTTCCCTTTGTGGGCGGTTCTGTTTCAAATATTCCTATGGTACTACACACCTTTAGTAGGGGTTCAAAATTTTGACCCCTACCTCTTCTTTCGAACCAAATATATCTGGATGCCCATAAATTCCACCTTTGTCAAGGGAGAACCTTTCGATATACTGCTCGGTTGGATCGATGATTATATTCCTTAACCCCGAACCTCTCGTATAGTGTTTTCCCTCTCGTCCTTTAGTGCTGTAATTGGTGCACTTCTACGATAAGATCAGAGCAACCTTGAATGTTGCGATCTGTTATCTTTTTTTCATCACAAAAAATAAATACATCGGGCTGGACGACATCATGCTCGGGAAAGAACAACATCTGTTGGTGCTATGAACACAATGCATTCTAAAGGGAGGCCCTTATGCGTTGAAAGGATTATATTAATTCTATTCATAACACGCTGGTGCCTTATGCCGGGCGCAGGGCTCATGTTATATGGCTCACCACTATTATTTCCCACCTCTCTTCATCAGGCCATGTGAGGTAATCCTGGTATGTGTGTTTCCTCTCTATTTTCCGCGCCACGGGCATAATAATGCTTCCTTTAATCTCTATTGAAGTTTAGCATAAAATCGAGATTTTTTCATAAGTATTGGAATGGGTGACCCTGTGTTTTTTTGAGTCAATACGGTAAATGAAAAACTCTCAGGTCGCACTTGATGCAGGCTTAATTTCATGCCTTTTCAGATAATAACTCCAGTCGTGATACCTGCGTAACACATCAGCTTCAAAGAGGGTTCTTACTTCAGGGTCTCTCTCAACGAGGAGTATACCGCTACTGATTATCTCAAAGGCAAATACAGGGTCTTCAATGGTATTCAGAACAGTAACCTGCACTGTTTCTTTAATCTCCTTTTCAATCTCAGCCTCAAGCCTGAACCTTGACCAATACTTCAGGGCTTTTGTATCAAAATAAACCGCAATATCCCAGTCGCTTCCCCAGCCCTCAAGACCTTTCGCTCTTGAGCCAAAGAGATAGGCAAAAATGATAAACTTATTTTTTTCTAAAACCTGGTGAATTCTATCTATAACCCTCCGGAGGATAAGGGCAGGAGATTAAGGTAATATTTCCTTGCTCAGTCTCTATCAACGGGTAAATATCGATACTATGGCGCTAATAAGGGCGCCGAGAGAGCTTGCAAGTGTGGCGAGAATAAAGAAGAAGAGCTTGTCTATCCTCTGGTCAATCTGGTTAAACCTCAGGTCGATCTGGGCAAAACGCTGATCAATCTGAGCAAATCTCTGGTCGAATTTCTGCTCCATATGGGTAATCCTCTCGTTCGTCTCACGAATGGCTTCCTTTAAATCCCGCCATGCATAAGAATGCTCCTCAACCTTACCCTCAAGATAGGCAACTCTCTCTTCAAGCGTCGCAGGCATTCGACCTCCTGATACCTTTTAATAGTAGCATATCAAAAATCGGACTTAAATGCAAATAAAGACCTTCCCTTCCACTTCGTAAGTGGAAAGGGCTGCGATAAAACCCGTTAGAAGATTTTTCCAAAGGATTGAAGGGCTTCTTTTATATTGAGTGAAGAATGAAGACCCGACCCCCACGCACTGGTTATATCAAATTTAAAAAAAGACAGATATCCTTCAGGCTGCTGGATTTAACTCAAGCTTGTAAAGGCTCTTAATCGGCAATTTTTTACTTACATCCAGGATTTCTATGCCAACAATCTCATTATTTGAAGTCGTATGGAGAATCACACCTTCCTGAAACTCTACCGCCCCATCAGGCCGTTTGGTTGAGAACTTGATATAGGCTGCATCTGCGTCTTTATCATATTCTACTTTCATTTCTGCCTCCATGGTTGTCTTTTTAAAGGATATGCCGTTATCACAAATTCATCACTTCCTCTTTTTTTCATAAACAACTTTAAGAGGGTTTCCAGAAAAACGTTCCTGGAATCTTTTTATAGCGATGGTTTTGTTACCTTCTCTTTCAGTAAAATCAGGAAAGTTTATTGTATTGGCTATCTCATCCTCCATTATCCCGTATAGTCTTATTCCGCGCATGCCTTGATAGTTTCACAAAATAGTATACCATAGACGCTTCACAGAATTATCAAGAGGGTCAGGTCTTGAAATATAAGTTACATTTTGATATAGTTTAAGACAAACAAATGGCAAGGCCTTTAAGGATAGAATATTCAGGAGCAGTGTATCATGTAACATCGAGAGGCAATGCAAAGAAGCCTATTTTTAGGGATGATAAAGACAGGTATAAATTTCTTGAGATATTAGAATTTGTTATTATCAGTAGGGGTTCAAAATCTTGAACCCCTACTTAAAAACTGATATTTCAAGACTTGATCCCTTTTTATTGCTTTTTCCTGATTGACCCCTTTTTCTCCTGACTCCCTTCTCTCCCTTTCTACCCGTTCAGGATGACGGTTGCAGAGACTGCGTAAACCCCGCTCATCCAACCTGAAAATTCTTTCTTCAGTCTATCAAAAAGTCTCTCTCTGAGAGAGAT
>JBKBUB010000155.1:0-4096 GCA_046290925.1 Thermodesulfovibrionales bacterium
TAAATCCCTCAACTCTCTGCTCTCTCCTCTTGCCATATGTACCCTCTCCGGTAATCCCCCTATCCTTAATAGCTCTGCCAATACCTTCGCATCTACTTTATCCGTCTTCCTCTTTGTCTCTGCTATGAGTTTGACCTTGTTCGGATTTACTACATATACACCTGTTCCCATCCCTGTTAGTAAATCATGTATCCACCGTGTTTGACTCCCTGCCTCTACTGCTACCTCTACTGCCCTGTCCTTCCACTTCCTGAAATACTCCCTGTAACTCTCTTTGTTCGTAAGTATTTCCCTGCCCTCTACCTTCTTGCCTCTCCTGTCAGTTACATATACAAAACTCCCTTTGCTTGCTACATCCAATCCAACATAATGCATGGTGCTACCCCCTTTTATAAGTTTTCTTTATTATCCCTTCTCAGGGATAGCACTATTCAAGGGGATAGTTATTCATAGTATCTCCAAATTTATGCAACTGGTGGGTTAAATGTTCTTTTAGAAGAGTTTTTGGTTTTATGATTGGCATATAATTTGATACATTGTCATCAATGGGTCGAGAAGGTATTTCCTTGTTTATGTGCGGAGATGTTATGATAGGGCGCGGAATAGATCAGATACTTCCGCACCCCTGCGATCCTGTTTTATACGAGCCTTTTGTTAAGAATGCGGAATACTATGTAAAGCTGGCGGAATATCTCAATGGGCCAATAAAAAGACCTGTGGATTATTCCTATATTTGGGGAGATGCCATTGGTGTACTGAATAAGATGAAGCCAGACATTAGGCTTATAAATTTAGAGACAACAATTACTTTAAGTGATGATTACTGGAAGGATAAAGAGATTCATTACAGGATGAATCCTAAAAACATAGACTGCCTTAAAGTCGCCAGGATAGACTGTTGCTCTCTTGCCAATAATCATATACTGGATTGGGGATATAAAGGTCTTCAGGAGACCTTAGAGATCCTTAAGAAGGCAGGGATCAAATATGCTGGTGCAGGAATGAGCATTCAAGAGGCTGAGTACCCTGCGATCCTTGAGGTTGGAGAGAAGGGTAGGGTCATCATTTTTTCTTGTGGTTTAGGATCCAGCGGCATAATGCCTGAGTGGGCAGCTGAAGAAAAAAGGCCAGGGGTAAATCTTCTCAAGGATCTAACTGATAGGACCATCTCTCATATAAGAGAAAGAGTTTACGAGGTAAAGAGAAATGGGGATGTGGCTCTATTCTCTGTTCACTGGGGAGGTAACTGGGGCTATGCAATTCCCGAATATCAAGTAGACCTTGCTCATAGACTCATAGATGACGCAGGGATCGATATTATTCATGGGCATTCCTCTCATCATGTAAAGGGTATAGAGGTTTATTCAGGCAAGCTCATCCTTTATGGATGTGGTGATTTATTAAACGACTATGAAGGAATTGGTGGCTACGAAGAATTCAGGGATGATCTTACACTTATGTACTTTGCTGATGTAAACCTATCGGATGGAAGGCTCATCAACCTTATAATGATCCCTATGCAGATAAAGAATCTGCGACTCAACAGTGCATCACAAAAGGACAGACAGTGGCTCTCAGGGGTCCTTAACAGGGAGGGCCAACGGTTTGGAACAAGGGTAAAGACAGAGGGAGAAGTCTTAATATTAGATTGGAAAGAACCATAGAAAGAGGAACTTATGATCTTCAAGAACAGGCAGGATGCAGCAGTAAAACTGGCATCGAGATTGGAGCATTTCAAGGACAGGCAGGACGTTATCATCCTCGCACTGCCTCGCGGAGGGGTTGTTACAGGCCATGAGATTGCAAGGATCCTGCATGTACCCCTTGATATCATCATAATCAGGAAGATTGGTTTCCCTGGTCAGCCCGAACTGGCGATCGGCGCTGTTTCTGAAACAGATTTCGTTGTTCTTAATGAAGACATAGTCTCTAACTATAGAATTTCGAAGGAGTATATCGACAGAGAGATAAGGAAGCAGAAGGAAGAGATCTCAAGGAGGAAATCCCTTTATCGAGAAGGGCTTGGAATCCCTTCTCTTGAGGGAAAGATCGTGATACTTGTTGATGACGGGATCGCTACAGGGGCCACTATGAAGTCAGCTATTGGTGCAGTGAAGGCTGAAAAAGTGGCGAGACTTATTGTTGCTGTCCCTGTCGCTCCTCCTGAAACAGCAGAGGAGATAAAGAAGATGGTTGATGAGTGGATATGCCTCGAAACACCCTATTATTTCACTGCTGTTGGTGCCTTCTATGAGGACTTCTCTCAGGTAAGCGACAGCGAGGTCGTGAGGCTTTTAAGATCAAAATAACAATTTGAAAAGGGGGTCTCAGATGAAGGAAGAATTGGTATATATTGATGCTGCTCCTGTGACGCTTGAGGGCAACCTTGCAGTCCCTGAGAATGCCAGTTCCATAGTTATCTTTGCCCATTTAACATCACATTGTTGACACAGCGGTTGAAGGCAGCAACACTCTGGTTAAAGGGACATATGCAGACAACGGGGATGAGAATCGGTTACTTTGGTGCAAGCACTGGAACTGCTGCTGCTCTGCGCGCTGCTGCCGATCCTGAGATTAATGTGAGAGCCATTGTCTCTCGATGAGGCCGTCCTGATCTTGCCCTTGATGCCCTACCTCTTATTAGTGTCCCCACGCTCCTTATTGTTGGAGGTCTTGATCATATGGTGTTGGAACTTAACAAGAAGGCATTTGCCCTCCTTCGTGCTGAAAAGGAATTGAGCATTGTTCCAGGTGCCACACACCTCTTTGAAGAGCCTGGAGCGCTAGATGAAGTGGCACGTCTTGCAACAGAATGGTTTAAAAGGCACCTCCTTTAATACTTTCTGGTTAAGTGATGGTATGGTGGAAGGGTAGAAAGGCGTTTATCCTCAATTGCCTTCCCAATAGCAAAATGGTATATGTCCTGGAAGGAATTGTCCTCTAAATTAGCTATCTTATGTACCACATCGTCAAAGAAACACCCCATTGCAGTTCCTCTCATGGAGTGTGCCTCGGCTTCAAGATAGAGAACCTGCCCAACCATCCCAGCCTCCCAGTGAAGATGACGATAGGAAAAAGGTCTCTCCTGGATGTTTTCCTTAAACCTGGCGATCATTGATAATGAAAAGGCACCATCCCTTGCGATATCCTGATTACAGCTTGCAAAGGCCGCTTCAGACCTGAAATCTCCTTTTTTTAAAAGGTAGAATGGAAAATCTTCTGTTACCTTTTCCCAGAGGAAGTCAGAATTAAATCTATTTTTTATCACCTGATAGTCCTCTTCCTTTCTCAGCAGGAAATAAAGGCCCGGTTCGAGGTCGTAAACAATATGAACGAATATGAGGAGATGGATGGATACATCACCCAGTTCCAGATCAAAGGGGGTACTATTATTCCTTGGCATTATCCTGCTGAGCATATTAAAAAAATCTTTCTTATCAATTCCGGTTTCTCCATCATAGGCCTGGGCGCTTCTCCTCTGACGGATTATTTCCACCGCCTTTCTCGGTATTCCTTGCCATTTAGAGAGATGTTCTTTGTAAAGATATTTCTCTTCTGGCGTCTTTGGTTTCTCAGTCATGGATGAGACATCTATGATAGCCTTCCATTCCGTGTGTTCCTTACTCAAGAGGTTTGGTTTTCCATAAAAAGGGATCTCCTCAAAGGAATCGATTATATCTTGAGGGATATATCTCGGTATCTCTTTCCCTTTATCGTTAAAGATAAAGAGGAGAAGTTGTGGGTATTCCATTTCGCCTTCCCTCCAGGTGGTCTTATCAAAACCAAGGATAATGGCAACGTCCTTATCGGAGAGTGAATTAAGGTACATTGACCTCCACCCCATGAGATTTGCAGCGAGGCTCATACATACCATGGCATGACCAATGTCGAGCTGGCAGTATCTGAAGGCCCTTTCTCCATACTTCCAGGCCTCTCTCCAGTAAATACTGCTGAGTCCAACAAGAAATCCCTCTGTCCCAAAGTGTTCCTGGATCCTTTCCCATAACCCTTTTTCTATAATAGCCCTCATTTCGAGGCAATGGAGGAAGGGGTTATAATGAAAGACGCCTCCACTGCCATTGTTTACTGTTGGTGG
>JBKBUB010000156.1:0-3997 GCA_046290925.1 Thermodesulfovibrionales bacterium
TCTTTGTCGAGGAAAAGATGGACGGCTACAATGTAAGGATAGCAAGGATAAAGGATTGGGTAATAGCCTTTACAAGGGGTGGATTCATCTGCCCCTTCACCACCGACAGGATTCCTGACCTAATAGACCATCGATTCTTTGATAGATACCCTGATTATATTTTATGTGGAGAGGTGGTTGGTCCCGGTAGTCCCTATAACACTGAGGTCATTCCCTATGTAAAAGAGGATGTTGTATTCTTTATATTCGACATTATAAAAAAAGATGGCTCAATCCTTCTACCTGAGGAGAGGTACGAGAGCCTGAAAGACTTTAATATGAATCTGGTTGATAGATGGGGGCCTTTTGAGGCATCAGATATCGAGAGGATTAAGGGGATAGTCCTTGACCTCGACAGGAGGGAGAGGGAGGGCATTGTGATCAAACCACTTGGATCAGGAAAGGCCTTAAAGTATGTTACCCTCTCTTCATGCCTAAGAGACCTCAAGGCAACGACTCATCTAATCTCGGAGATACCCGCGGGCTTTTACATGCAGAGGATAATGAGGGCACTTTTTTTCTCCTATGAGTTTGGTATCTCTCTCAATGATGATTACCTGATGGAGGCTTCTCGTGCCCTTTATCTCAAGCCATATGAGGCTATCAAAGATGTGGCTGAAGGTGGTGAGATTAAAGAGTCTTTTATTGTAAGGATAAGAAAAAGGGAGACCGCTACAGAACTCCTTAGGCACCTCAATAGGTCAGGCGTATATACACAATTGCTTTCCATTGAAAAGGCAGGAGAATACTATAATCTAAGATTTAACAGGATTTATAGAAAGGGAACGAAAGAGATAAGGCAACTTCTGAAAGGCAAGGGATTCTTTGATTAACCCTCAGCCTTTGATAGAAACTCCGTTCTTTTTATAGCACCCATCAGGTATTCCTTGAATTTTTCAGGGAAGAGCCACCTTATCCCAAGCTTTTCAGCCCATTTTATAAGACCCTGGTCAGCCGTTATAAGGAGGGCATCGAGTTCGAGGGCGAGTAAGAGGAGGTCAACATCCTCTTTGCTGTCAATAATTCCCTCCCTCAAGGCCTCCCTGTATTTTCTCCTCAGGTCTTGAATAATATCCTCCACCTTCATCTTCTCAGTGCTTCTTACTGCCTTTTCAGCAACCCTTAGTCCTTTATTTATCCTCTCCCTTATATCCTCGATCAATTCATAGAGCAGAAAGGCCGGGGTCTTGAGTTCATGCTTCTTGGGAGGCTTCTGATGAAGTATCAGGAGAAGGTCTCCAGGTATCCTCTTTCTGTCCACGAAATGGAGGAGTTCCTCAAATATAGATGGCGGCATATAGAACTCGAGGATATGGATCTGTGCAGCTAAAAAGAGAAAGGTCTCGAGGGCATCTGTCGGAGTCTCACCGAGGTCTGCCCTAACATCAGGGTTAACAAATAAAGAGGTATCGAGAACAACCTTTTTGCCCATCGCTTCTTTATGCCTTACAGATACCGTAGAGGTTAAATTGATAGCTATTCCAGTTTTTACAACTCGGGCATCTTCCTGACCACTCCGTTGATGAATAACCACATCTGCTGCAACAATAAGGAAGTCTGAGGGTGCTCTTTATATCAAGAACCTTCTTAAACTCCTTAACCGCCATCTCACATTGATTTCTTCTTAGATAGATATTGCCAAGGAGTTGGTGCAATTCAGGGAATCTATTCCCCGCTGCATCAACAGCGATAAGTGTATCATAGGCATCATCAAGCATCTCCAGTCTGTAAAACAGCTTGCCGAGAAAGAAACGAACCACATGGTTCTGAGGTTGTCTCGAAATGATGTTTCTGTAAAATCTTATGAGTCTTCCCGGATCGCCAACATTTATGAGGAGATCCTCAAGCCTTGCCAGTATAATCATTGAAGATGTGTCCTCGAAGGCCTTTTCGAGAAAACCGATAGCCTCCTCGGTCTTGTCTTCCCTGAGTAATGATTCGGCGTAACCGAGATAGGCTGGGACAAACCCTTTATCTATACGAATGACAGTCCTGAAGGTCCTCCTCGCCTTTTCAATCTCTCCTTCCTCAAGGCTGAGGCGACCCTGTTCGTATTTATAACCCACAAGTACCTTCTGTTCTCTTTCTCTATCTTTCTCATCATGCTCTGACTTTATTATCTGTTTCTGGGCATAAATAATGTCATCGAGATTCCCTTTCTTCTCCAGTAGTGACCTTTTCATATAAAGGGCCGTAAGATTATCAGAATCGAGGTCTATTATTTCATCAAGATAGAGAAGTGCCTCAGAATCCCTGCCCATCTTTTCCATAATCCTTGCAAGAGAAAAGAGGACCTCAATATTCTTTGGCTCCACATCCCTGGCCTTTTTGTAATAATTAAGTGCCTTCTGAAGGTCTTCGTCTTCCGCGGCAATATCACCGAGTCTGAGGAGTGAGCCAATATGGGATGGTTCGGTCTCGATTATCTCCTCGAGGGTTGTCTTTGCCTCTTCTTCGTTATCAGCTAAAATTGCGTTAAGGGCCTTTGAGTATAACTCCTGTATCTTTATTTCTCTTTTTTGTTTCTTAAGATACTGTCTGTTTGTTATAAACCTTTTTGTGTCTCTGATAAAGAAATAAAGGAGCATTACAGCACCGCCGATAGCAAAGGACATAAGGATAAGGGCAACCTTTGGCATCTCGTAAACCGTTTCTGCGGTAACCTTAAAGGTTACTGGCTCCTTATTGAGCATTGCAAAATATCCAAGTACAATGAGGAATAATATAAAGAGGAATAAAGAAAACTTTCCCATACTATGATCCTTTTTTCATGACCTTTGTTCTTTTTTCTTCATTAAAGGCTATGCGAGGTGCATCGAGCCAGAGTTTTTCCAGTTCATAATAGGCCCTGGTACCCTCTTCAAAGACATGTACAATCACATCTCCGTAATCCATGAGAACCCAGTGGGCATGTGGAAGGCCCTCAATAGAGAGAGGTCTTATGGCCTTTTTCAGAAACTCTTCCTCGATGTGATCTGTAATTGCCTTTACCTGTGTGGTGCTTTCACCAGAGCAGATTACAAAGTAATCTGTATAAATAACCAGATCCTTGAGTTCGAGGATGATGGTATCTTTTGCCTTTTTTGCTATGGCTAACCTTGCGGCCTCAATAGCCTTATTCCTGCTTTCTAAAGGTCTTCACTCCCTTCCTTATCTATATAGCTTATTAGAAATTATATAGTATTCTACAGACTCTGGCAATAGGTATTTTATACTCTTCCCGTCTCTAACGAGTCTTCTTATCGTAGTAGCAGCAATATTAAGGGATGTAATATTCATTAACATAACCTTTCTGCCCGTGCTGAGATTCAATTCCTCGATGTCAGTCAAACCCATATCGAGCTTATTTAGAATTTCCCTGTCTTCATCGTGACTTCCGAGCATAGGGGCAAGTTCCATAAACCTGAATCCCGGCCTTGATACAACGATAAAATCAACCATATCCATGAGCTTGTCAGGGCTGTACCACTGAGGTATCTCAACAAAGGAATCTATGCCGA
Organism: Thermodesulfovibrionales bacterium; assembly: GCA_046290925.1. Classification (GTDB taxonomy): domain Bacteria; phylum Nitrospirota; class Thermodesulfovibrionia; order Thermodesulfovibrionales; family UBA9159; genus JBBIPQ01. The sequence goes on from JBKBUB010000156.1 coordinate 3,540, forward strand.
GGATAAGGAAAAAATCTTTATCAGGCAATAATATTTTTAGTTCTGTGAGCGTCTCCACTGTGTAGGATTTTCCCTTCCGTCTACATTCTATGTCAGAGATCTCAAAATAAGGATTCTTCTCAATGGCAAGTTTTGTCATTGCGTATCGGTCTTTTGGACTTGCAAGCTCATGACCTTTAAGCGGAGGATTACAGGAAGGGATAAATAATATCTTTTCGAAATCTATCCTCTCCCTTACTTCCTCTGCAGCCCTGAGATGACCGTAGTGTATGGGGTTGAAGGTGCCACCGAGTATGCCTATCCTGTTATTCATTGCATCGTTAGCTTGTCTACCATTGAATTGACTGCTTGCGTGTAAAAGCCTGGTTTTAATAAATTTTGCCTAACATAGTACATTTTATACTTTTGTCATCCAATTAGAATTATTCAATACGAATTTGATAATGAAACAATTCTTT
>JBKBUB010000157.1:0-3958 GCA_046290925.1 Thermodesulfovibrionales bacterium
AAAGGGCTTCAAATCACAGAACCTCCTGAGAAAAGTATCCCCATTGCATTTTTTGGTATAAGGTCCTGCGATGTTAAGGCATTAAAAATCCTCGATATGGTATTTTCTGGCCTGGAGGGAACTCCCTATCATGTCATGAGAAGAAATTCCTTTATAATTGGACTTAACTGCCTCTATCCAGGTGATAATTGCTTTTGTTTGTCCCTGGACACAGGACCTGAGATAAAGAATGGCTGTGACATGATTATCACGGAACTGAAGGAGTATCTCCTTATAGAATCAGGAGTTAGAGGCATTGAATTGATCAAAGGGATTGATTATGAGGAAGCCTCTAAAGGAGATTTCATGGAAAAGGAATTGGTTGTTAAGCAATGTAAGGCCATGATAAAGAGATCTGTTAATACAAAGGATCTGCCCCTGAAGATATACAGAAACCCAGAACATCCCCGATGGTCTCAGGTCTCTGATAGATGCCTTGCCTGTGGGAATTGTACACAGGTGTGCCCTACCTGTTTCTGTAATTCCACATTCGATAGCATTGACATCTCGAGCCTTAGGAGGCCTGAAGGGTTCTCTGGGAAAAGGATAAGGGTCTGGGATTCTTGTTTTTCTATGAACTTTGCCCGTGTTCATGGCGGCAACTTCAGGCCATCCAGAAAGGCAAGATATAGACAGTGGCTTTCTCATAAATTTGGATACTGGATAGATCAGTTTGGAGTTATAGGCTGTGTTGGCTGCGGCAGGTGTATCACCTGGTGCCCTGTTGGAATTGATATAACAGAGGAGCTTGAGGCGCTTGGAGGATAAATGAGGGATCCCTTCTTACCATTTGAGGCAACTATAAAATGGATAAAGAAAGAGACCAGAGATACCTCTACATACGCCATCTCAATAAAGGATAGGGAGATTAAGAGGTCTTACAGTTTTATACCTGGACAATTTAACATGATATATATCCCTGGGATAGGAGAATCACCGATATCAATAAGCTCCGCTCCTCATGATCATGACCTAACCCATACTATAAGAATAGCTGGAGATGTCACGACTGCTATAGGAAGACTCAACCATGGTGATAGCCTTTATTTAAGGGGGCCTTTTGGAAGAGGATGGCCTGTGGAAGAGGCTGAAGAAAGGGAGGTGATGATTATAGGAGGTGGTCTCGGTATTGCCCCTTTGAGATCCGTTATAAGGGAACTTGTAAAGAGTCGCAGGAAAAGAGTTGAATCAAAAAGGGGCAGAATACTTTATGGTGCAAAATCCCCAAAGGATATAATCTTCAGGGACGAATTTCCACGGTACAGGGAAGCCTTTGATATTTACCTTACCGTTGACAAGGCAGACCCCGAGGAATACTGGAGGGGAGAGACAGGGTTTGTGACAAACCTCATAGGGAGGATGAGTTTTGATCCCCTAAATACGGTTGTATTCATCTGCGGGCCCGAGGCAATGATGCAGGCAGTAATAAGGGAACTGATCTTGAAGGGTGTCCCTGGAGAAAAGATATTCTTATCGATGGAAAGGAATATGAACTGTGGTGTGGGAATCTGTGGTCACTGCATGTTTGGTCCGCAATTTGTTTGTAAGGATGGCCCTGTCTTCAGATTTACCGATATAGAGGAATTCCTCGGTATTAAAGAGATATGAAAAAGCCCAGAATAGGTGTCTTTAAGTTTGCATCCTGTGATGGTTGCCAGCTCACCATCCTGAATATGGAAGAGGAGTTGCTCGACATCATAGAGACCATAGACATATCTTATTTCATGGAGGCAATGGACAGACCCCTCAAAGGGATCTTTGAAATATCAATCATTGAAGGCTCAATCTCGACAGAGAGACAGAAGGAAGAGATAGTAGAAATAAGGGAAAGATCGAGGAATCTTATAACCATTGGTGCCTGCGCCACATCAGGGGGATTGCAGGCCCTGAGAAACTGGGCAAGCCTCGCATCTTACAAGGCATATGTTTATCCAGCACCTGATACTGTTGAATCGCTATCGACCTCAACACCCATTTCAGACCATGTCCATGTGGATTATGAACTCTGGGGTTGTCCTGTTAATAAAGAAGCCCTATCTGAGACGATAATATCCTTTATCGTGGGTAAGAGACCAACAATACCGAGATATAGCCTATGCATGGAGTGTAAGAGAAAGGCCATTCCCTGTGTTTTAGTGTCACAATCAGAACCATGTCTTGGTCCTATAACAAAAGCAGGTTGTGGTGCAATCTGTACGTCCCTTGGAAGGGCATGTTATGGCTGTTTTGGTCCAAAGGATGATGCTAATATAGAATCCCTTCTCAGATGGTTCAAGGACATGGGCCTTACACAGAAAGATTGTCTCCTACTTCTTGATAAGATGAATTCCTATGCATACAGGAAGGCAAGGCTTGAGCAGGGTCATTAAGATAGATTATCTCTCCCGTGTTGAGGGAGAAAGTGGTGTCTTCATCGAGATGAAGGACGGTAAGGTAACTAATCTCGAGTTGAGAGTCTTTGAGGCACCGCGATTCTTTGAATCTTTCTTAAAGGGAAGACCATTTCAGGATGCCATAGACTTCACCGCTCGAATCTGTGGTATCTGTCCTGTAGCCTACCAGATGAGTGCTGTTCATGCCATTGAGAAGATCTTTGGAGTTGAGGTTAAAAAACAAATAAGGGATCTAAGAAGATTGATGTACTGTGCGGAATGGATATCAAGCCATAGCCTCCATGTATACATGCTTCACGGACCTGACTTTTACGGTTTAGAAAGTGCCTGGTCAGGAAAAGAATATTTACCAGTGCTTAAAAGGGGTCTTTTTTTTTAAGAGGCTCGGGAATGAGATATTGTCAATAATAGGAGGGAGGTCTATTCATCCTTTAAATGTAAGGGTAGGGGGATTTTATAGGGCTCCAGAGTTAAAGAGACTTACAGAACTTTTACCTTCCCTTGAAAAGGCCTTTGAGGATACAATCAAGGAGATCAAATGGGCATCAGGCCTCAATTTCAGAGAGGTTTGTCAGGAGAGGGAATATGTATCACTAAGGGATGAAATGGAATATCCGATGAATTATGGCTCAGTTGTATCTAACAAGGGCCTCAATGTCACCATGGAGGACTATTTAGAGGCTATTGAGGAATATCAGAAAGGTTATTCCACTGCCCTATTTTCGGGCATAAAGAGAAAGGGGGAACCGCAACCTTATCTCGTAGGACCCCTTGCGAGACTGAATCACAATTACGATAAACTGCCTGATGAGATAAGAGGTGTCATGAAGGAATACGGAATAGAGATTCCTTTATTAGGTATGGATAAAGGTATAATAGCAAGGGTTATCGAGATAGCCTATGCTATTTATGAATCTATAAGGCTTATAAAAGGACTCAATGAGGCTGAATCTCCATCCATAGAATTTGAGCCCCGTGCAGGAATCGCAACATGGATTACCGAGGCCCCCCGCGGGATACTTATCCATAAGTATGAGCTTGATGAAAAGGGAAGAATTATGAACTGTAAGATAATACCACCGACGTCTCAGAATCTTGCGATGATTGAACAGGACATAATTAATCTCGTTATGTCAGAAACTGATATAGATAAAGGGCTTTTGAAAAAGGCTGTCGCCTCCCTTATCAGGAGTTATGACCCCTGCATATCCTGCTCTGTACACCTCCTTTAACCCACCAGTTGCATAAATTCGGAGGCTGGCATGCCTCAAAAACTTTTATAATGCGATTTGATATTAAATGTGATAGCTTAATCAAGACCACATCTGTGGTACCGTTTAATAAGAACCACTTATGTTTATTGAATGTTGCTATAGGTATCGCAGATAAAAGTTTTTTCACCATGCCAGCCCCCAATATCAGGCTAATTTTTGCAACGTTTTGGGTTAACGTATTTCCTCAAAATAAAATCTCTTCGAAATAGATGTAGGATTATATACTGAATCCCCTTTGTAAAGAAGGATGAT
>JBKBUB010000158.1:0-3890 GCA_046290925.1 Thermodesulfovibrionales bacterium
ATCTCTTAAGGCTACTAAGAGGGCTCTGATGATGCTAAGTGCAAGAAGGGCACCAGGTGGGAGAATGCCTGTGGTGATATCATCAGAGGCAGGAGGTACAATGATTCATGAGGCTGTTGGTCATGGTCTCGAGGCCGATCTCGTTAATGAGGGTCTCTCTGTGTACTCAGGCAAGATAGGTTTAGAGATAGCCTCACCTCTTATAACAGTGATAGATGACCCCACCCTGATTAACAGGAGGGGTTCTTACAGGTTCGATGACGAAGGCACGCCGTCTCAAAAGACGATCCTTATTGAAAAAGGTGTCCTTAAAAATTATATGTATGACCGATTAACAGCCCTTAAGGCTGGTGTAAAATCCACAGGTAACGGAAGGAGAGAATCCTATCAGCACAGACCCATACCACGGATGAGTAATACCTATATTGCACCCGGTGAGACCTCACCTGATGATATTATAAAGGCCACACATAAGGGACTTTTTGTTAAAAAGATGGGCGGAGGTCAGGTAAACACCGTAACAGGAGAGTTTGTATTCGAGGTTCAGGAGGGGTATCTGATTGAGAATGGTAAGATAGGTGAACCGGTACGAGAGGCAACCCTTATTGGGAATGGTCCTGATGTCCTGAAGTCTATTGATATGGTTGGTTCTGACCTTGGGTTTTCAATAGGTACCTGCGGAAAGGATTCTCAAGGTGTGCCTGTCTCCGATGGAATGCCAACAGTAAGGATCCCAGATATAGTTGTCGGTGGCGAGGTGTTGTAATATCTATACAGGTGAGTAAAAATAGCAACACAATTTAAAAGCGAAAGATAAGTGAAAGATAACTTAACCCAAACGTTGCAAAAATTAGCCTATCGTTCATAGCTCATAGTTCATCGCTCATAGCCATGAGCCAAGAGCTATGAGCTATGAGCCAGCCTCCTAATTTATGCAACTGGTGGGTTACGCTACTGCTTGTCTGGCATTGTTATTGCATGAGAACTTAGCCGTGATGTGAAAAATCAGGACGGGGCAATGAGTTAAATCTTCCCCTCGCGCTTTGAGCATTACCAAAGGCAAGACAAAGGAGAAGAGCGATTAATGAGATTCCAGAGGACATTAAAGACCGAGATAAGTTTCAGCGGTATCGGATTACATTCGGGCAGGCATGTTAAGGTTAGATTGAGGCCATCATCACGCGATTCAGGTATAGTGTTTTATAGGATTGATAAAGAATCTTGCTTGAGGGCTGACGTTGCCTCGGTCATTGATAGCGCTTATGCAACGACTATCGGAAATGATGATGCGAAGGTCAGGACCGTGGAGCATCTCCTTTCCGCATTTTCAGGACTTGGCATTGACAATGCTATTGTTGAGCTTGATGGCCCCGAGATTCCAATCCTCGACGGTAGCGCCATGGAAATCGTAGATCTTATCCTTAAAGCTGGTATAGCAAAGCAGGGCAAAAGGGCAACTTATATGAGGATAACAAACCCAGTTAGGATTGAAGATGGTCATTCCAGTGTCACTGTATTTCCATACAATGGGAGGAAGATTACCTTCAGGATAAACTTTGATCATGGCCTTCTCGGTGAGCAGACCTTATCTTTAGACATCAATGAAGAAACCTATGTAAGAGAGATAGCACCAGCCCGCACATTTGGTTTTCTTAAGGATGTGCAATATCTTATGTCAAAAGGGCTTGCAAGGGGAGGATCATTAAGTAATGCAATTATATTGACCGAAAGCAAAATATTGAATTCCTCGGGTCTTAGATTTAAAGACGAGTTTGTGAGGCACAAGATATTAGATTCGATAGGCGATTTTTCTCTCATTGGTATGCCAATTCATGGACATATAATTGCAGATAAGGCAGGACATTCCACAAATATTAGATTCCTTAAACAACTTATTAACCGTCCTGATTGCTGGGAGATTATCTCCGAGACTGATTATATCCCATCGATGATGCAGATATAAAAATCCTTTTAAATCAGTTAGTTAGAAAAAATGCTTGAAATTTTTATCAAAATAGATTTTTATATCTGTAGAAGACCGCAAAAAAAGGGCTGGGGAATTTTTCCCCAGCCGAACTCCCATAAATTGCTCCTTATTTCTTCTTTGCGGTCTTCTTTGCTGCGGTCTTCTTTGCTGCCGGTTTCTTTGCTGCTGCCTTCTTCGTTGCCATCATCATCACCTCCTTTCTTTAACCCTCATGGCAAAGACTAAACTCTACCAATAAGGGTAATTCGTTTACTCGAAAGTATCCTTTTAATCGCCGCATCAGCTTTTTTCCTCTTCATCCTATACTCATCCTCATCCATTAATGTGCAATTAATCTTCAGGGCGAATTTTTTCTCCAAATCTTTAAGCCCCTTTATAACCGAGGGTGACGCACCTATTACAAAGAGATCAACACTATCAACATCCTCACCCTCAGCATAAGGACCATAAATAAAGGCTGCCCGGGCTCCTGAGGCCCTTAACAGTGCCTTAATAGCACCAGGCAGTCCAAGAGATTTCGTTATAAGGTTTTTCAATTCTGAAAAGAGTGGAGAATCTTTGTCAGCCTGAAAGTACTTAAGATTAGCAACCCTTTCGCTTATGACAATTCCCATCTTCTCAAGGTTATCGAGTTCTCTCTTGATGCCTGAAGGATTTTTCCTGAGTAACTTGGCAATCTCTCTTACATAGAATTTTTCATCAGGACTGTTTAAAAGGAGGGATAATACATCTGCCCTAATAGATGAAGAAAATAAATTCTTTAACATTCCATAACTCCTTCCATTATTTTTATATACTAAAAAAAACTTTTTGTCAACAAAAAAATAATAATCAAGAACGATAATTGCATTTTTGTAAACGATGCATATTATAAAACGGTTGTTTATAAAAATGAAACTATATCTTTTCCTTAATCCCAAACGCAAAAATTAGCCTGACTTCAGCCTTCAGCCTTAAGCCCATTCACCAATTCACCTATTCATTTGAGGCATGCCAGCCTCCAAATTTATGCAACTGGTGGGTTGATGTTGTATAAATTCGGAAATATCAGGATATTTTTTTTCAACGTTTGGGTTTTGCTCATACGAGATTAGAACTCTTTCCCAAAAAATATCATAGGTTCTCAATCCGACACTGCCCCAATCGGCAACTTAGAAAAGCTTGCTTATTTCGGGTTAAAATAGGTTAATATATGAATCAATTTCCTTTCGGGGCGTAGCGCAGCCTGGTAGCGCACACGGTTCGGGACCGTGGTGTCGGAGGTTCAAATCCTCTCGCCCCGACCACTAATTTTTTTGAATAGTGTTCAACGAATGGTGATGGGTAAAAAGATAATAGCTATCATAGGTGCTGGCAGGGCTGAGGGGGATCTTTTAAAGATAGCGGAGAAGGTTGGAAGGCTCGTTGCTGAAAGAAATGCGATTCTGGTATGTGGTGGACTCGGGGGAGTAATGGAAGCTGCTGCTAAAGGAGCAAAGGAGGCAGGAGGAACTACAATCGGTATACTTCCTTCAGATAGAAAGGATCAGGCTAACCCCTATATTGATATACCGATACCAACTGGATTTGGAGATGGAAGAAATGTTATCATAATCAGGACTGCCGACGCTGTTATAGCCGTCGGAGGTGAATACGGGACTCTTTCTGAAATAGCTTTCGCCCTTAAGGCAGGAAAGCCTGTTGCAGGCATAAAAAGTTGGGATATAAATGGCATTATAAAGGCAGATAATGACGAAGATGCCATAAATAAGATATTTGACCTTTTGAAATCATAACATTGATGTACTATTCGCTGATGAGGATCAGATGTTGCTAAGCCCCCTTAGCTCAGTAGGATAGAGCACAGGTTTCCTAAACCTGGTGTCGCAGGTTCGACTCCTGCAGGGGGCACCATTCTACAGCT
>JBKBUB010000159.1:0-3870 GCA_046290925.1 Thermodesulfovibrionales bacterium
GACATCAATGCCGACAAAAAGATTACTCATACAAGCACCTCACTAAATAATTTGTTAGATAAGGCAGGGGATGCCTCCCGACCAATCCTCCATGGTAACGAGGGTTCTGTGACCCAATCAACCTATCATGGCTTTGGGAGGCAGGGAACAGACTCCTTTAAGGGTTCATTGACCCAGGTTATATGGAGTTCTCCTGCCTTTCCAACTTTAACTGGTAAAACCAGTTTATATAGAGCTTATAGAGCTAACTATAACACAAATTCTTAGTAGGAGGTCCTAAGAACATGTGGTTTACAATGAACAAGATACAGATTAACAAGGTTTCAAACGCCAATGTCTATATTGACGGCAATAGCTTTCTTGGCAGGGCAGAGGAGTTTCAGCTTCCACAGGTGAAGGTCAAGATGGTTGACCATAAGGCACTTGGTATGGTTGCTGCAATCAGGGTCCCTGCAGGCTTAGAACCCATGGAGGCAAAGATCAAATGGGCCTCTTTATATCCGGAGGCCTTTGACAAGTATGCTGACTTTACAAAGACATGTAGACTCCAGCTAAGGGCATCCCTTGAGAGCTTTGACCCACAGGGAAGGACAAGTGAGGTTCCAGTAGTTGTGTTTCTTACAGCAATGTTTCATGAGTTTCCCATTGGAAATTTCAAACACCTTGACCCTGCTGAGTTTGAGACATCCCTCACAGTCTATTACCTGAAGTTAGTAGTAGGAGGAGAGGAAAAGCTCGAGATAGACACCTTTGCCAATATCTACAAGGTTAATGGTGAAGATAAATTAGAAACATACAAGGCTAACATCGGAGGGTAATAGATGAAGGAGATAGTGCTGCCTTCAGGTAAAAGGGCAACTATTAAAGACGGCAAAGGCAGGGACCTGCTGAATGCACAGAGAAAGGTTAAATCGCCCGAAGAGATACTCTATGCCCTGCTTGCCGAGCTTACTGAGATTGATGGGCAGAGGCTTGTTTATGAGGACATTCTGGAGATGGACCTACAAGATGTGCTTGCACTGCAGATGGAGATAGCAGGAAATTTTCAGTTCCCTCCTCCCAACACATTATCCACCTTGCAAAAACAACAGGATGGGGCATTAGGGAGATCAAAGAAATGAGCCTCGAGGAGTTGAGCTTTTGGGTCAAGGAATCAATACAGTATCAGAGGGCTATAGCCAGTATGCTGGAGGAGGAGATTTCCTCCTGAGAGGATGGAGGCGGTTTTTGATGAATTTAGCGATAGAAGTCAGCATGGCGGCAATAAGCCCCACAATGCCGATGAGGACAACAACAGGCAGGCTGAGCAATACCCCTATCATCACGGGGACTGGTGCGACAAATATGATTAAGACCCATTTAAAGAAGCTCATAGCTAAAGGATAGCACAATGAACAGCATGATGCAAATAGGAATAACCCTTGTAGCCTTTGACAAGATGTCTAAGGTTATAGGGGATGCCTGCGGCAAGGCCACCCAGCAGTTTAACCAGCTTCAGGAAAAGATTAAGCAGATATCTGAGAGGCTTGCCGAAATAGGCACTATCTCTTATGTAGGCGGTCAGCAGATCCTGAACGCCATACAGAGGCCTATCTCCGCATTTATGGAGCTTGAGGATGCCTCTACACAACTGAAGTCAACATTAATGCAGGATGGTGGGGAGATACCAAAGGTCTTTCAGGCGATTGACAAAGAGGCGATGGAACTCGGCAATAGACTTCCCGGCACTACATCAGACTTCTACAGGATGGCTTCATCTCTAAAGGCATTGGGTGTGTCAGGAGAGGCTATAGCCGGAGGTGTTCTGAGGTCAGCGGCATATCTTGGAGTAGTCTTAAAACCACTGGGTGTTACTTATGAACAGGCTGCTGAATATGCTGCAAAGTTTAAAGAGGCGATGGGTGTTGCTGAAAAGGACATGGTCTCCTTCATGGATGTAATACAGCGCACAGCACATACTGGTGTAAAGGTAGAGGAGATGAAATATGCGTTTGCAAAAGTATCAGGCACATTAAAGCCTCTGGGCATACAGGGATTGGAGGCCTCAAAGGAGATAGCCCCGCTTATTGGCATGCTTATCAAGATGGGCCGTAGTGGCGAGGAGGTCGGCAGCGGCATTGGTCAGATAATCAATACTGTTATGGATATGGAGAAGGTCTCGAAGGTAAACAGTATCGTATCACAATTCGGGATAAATCTTGAATTTGTTGATCAGGCAACAGGCAGGTTTAAGGGCATTCAAAACATGATAGCACAGTTTGATAAGCTGAAAGGTCTATCAGATGTCCAGAAAACAGCAGTATTTAAGGAGCTTTTGGGAAGCGGTGGCGATGCCGCCCTCGCAAAGATTATATCCTCTGAGGGGGTCGAGGGTTATAACAAGCAAATTGATGCAATGTTAAAGCAGGCTGACTTAAACAGACGCGTAGAGCTTTCACTTTCAACCTTGAGAAACATATGGGAGGCATTTACAGGCACACTTCAGAACGCCCTTGCTGTAATCGGCGAATCCGCCGCACCGGCTCTTAAAAGATTTGCGGAACTTCTTAATACATTATCAGACAGGCTCGGTAGTTTTGCTAAGAATCATGCAACCCTTACAAGGATAATCACTGTAGGAGGTGAAAGAGATGAAGAGACTAATACTCATTGCCCTTTCAGCTATTCTTATACTTGGCATTGGTGCTACTGTCTATGCCCGTGGGCCCTGGGGTGATGGAGGATGGGCTTGTATGGATATGAGCGGTCTTGATATTGAGAAGGTCAAGAAATTCCAGAAGGAGACCCTTAACCTCAGGGATGAACTTCATATCAAGAAGCTCGAACTCAGACAGGAGTACGATAAGGAAAAGCCAGACCTTGACAGGATTGCCCAGCTCAGGAAGGAGATTATTGACCTTCAGACCAGGATTCAGAAGATAGCATCCAGTAACGGGCTACCAGCTATGGGTCCAGGTTGCGGTAGAATGGGAAGAGGTCATATGATGGGTGGAATGAGACACGGATGCCAGTGCTTTGATGTTCAGGACTGAGATTAAGAGGTTGAGGTTAAGGTAAATAAAAGATATAAAGATTCAGGAAAAACGGATGAAGTTAAGTTCAAGTATAGAAGGGTTGGGATTAAGACTGAGTTTAAAGGTAAGGACTTTAATTTTTTTCTTAACCTCAACCTCAACCTTATTCTTCGTCTCCCCATCTTTTTCCCAGCCTTTCTGTCCTGACTGTCCAATGGGTCAGGGAAGGCCTCCCTATGGAGCTTATTGCCCTCAGAAAGGTTGGTATGGTGCAAAGAGACCCGTAAGAAGTCCTGAAGAGGCAATGGCTATACTCAGGTCTTATTTTCAGGATAAGGAGCTGGTAATTAATATTGTTAAAGAAAGAAGATGGGGTTTTATTGCAGAGATAACCAAAGAGGATGGGACACTGGTAGATATCGTGATAGTTGACAGAAGGACAGGAAGGATAAGGTCAATATATTGAGCCGATAGGAAAGGCTTTGAGACAGGCCTTGCTATTTTTCTCCGTGGTTTAATTTTTTATAAAAGAGGATATATTTTATCAATATTAATCAGGTCTCTGTAAATTGCCGATTGCATTAAGATAGGTGAATGGGTGAAGCAATAGTGCGACCGAGCGACCGAATTATAGTGCGACAGTGCGATATAGGCTTAAGGCTTTAAGGCTTTAGGCGTTAGGCTTAAGCTATAGCCTTACAGTATTGCTCAAATTCCCTCAATTATGATATTTTTAAATACTATGAATGGACGAATTCCAATGACAAAAGAGGGTTATCAGAAACTTCAGGAAGAACTTGAGAGGCTTCTTAAGGTCGAAAGGCGAAAGAATATAAAAGAGATAGAAGAGGCACGT
>JBKBUB010000015.1:0-12958 GCA_046290925.1 Thermodesulfovibrionales bacterium
CTGACAAAGCAATACTTTGTAATAGCAATAACGAAGCAAGACAGGACAGAACTCGTGATGGAGGCAACCGCATCTGGGGCCTACGAGGTCATCCAGAGACCGATAAAAAGGGAGGTTCTCTTCGGGATCCTCGAAGAGATAAAGTTACTTAAGAAGGAGCTTTCAGAGGTTATTCCTATCAGTCCCATCCCACCAACCCCAACCTGTGCAATCGTTGGGGGTTCAGAGGTTGTTATGGACCTGTGCAAGAAGATAGCTCGGCTTGCACAGAGTGAAGTCCCTGTCCTTATCACGGGAGAGACGGGTACAGGTAAGGAACTTATAGCCGAGGCCATAGCACAACTATCATCGAGATTTGGGAAACCCTTTGTTGTTGTTAATTGCGCAGCCGTTCCTGAAACCCTTCTTGAATCAGAACTCTTCGGTTACGAAAAGGGTGCCTTCACAGGTGCAGGCGCTCCAAAGGAGGGTATCCTCAAGATTGCTGATCAGGGGTGTGTATTCTTTGATGAGGTCGGAGAATTGCCCCTCTCGATTCAAGGGAAACTGCTGAGATTTCTCCAGACCCAGACCTTTTATCCTGTTGGTGGAACTAAGGAAATACAGGTTGATGTGAGGATACTTTCTGCAACCAACAGGGACCTTGTGGAGATGGTGAGGGAAGGCAGGTTCAGGGAGGATCTTTACCATAGACTCAGGGTTTCTTCAATTAAAGCGCCTTCTCTCAGGGAGAGAAAGGGAGATATCCCCTCTTTAGTAAATTTTTTTATTCACCGATACAGGGTTACGACCTCAAGAACTGTAAAGGGTCTCACTAAGGCATTCCTTGAAAGACTTATGGCTTATGACTGGCCTGGTAACATAAGAGAACTGGAAAATACAATTCGTTCAGCAATCGCCCTTAGAAAGACCGATTATCTTACAACCTTTGAATTGAAAGAACTCGGAAGCCCTTCTTTATATTCAAAGAAGATACCCTTTGTCGAATCCCTCGCCTCTGTTATAAATCCTGTTCTTAAGGAGGCCTTAGAGAGCGGGGAGAGAGAAATATATGAGAAGTTACATGATGCCTTTGACAGGGTTATTCTTAATTATACCCTTACTTTAACAGGTGAGAATCAATCAGAGGCCGCTCGTAAGCTCGGCATAAGCCGTCTAACACTCAGAAAAAAATTGGGCCTTGGTGCTTGACCATCATCTATTACATAGGATATGCTATTATGGCTATCGGCATTGGGGAATAGGCTTTAGTGAATAGATCTTTCGCCTATAGCCTGACTTTTCAAGCCTATCTTGAGCCTATTTGCCTTCAGCCAAATGCCATAAGCCCATTAAAAGGAGGTTATTGATGTTAAAAAGATATCTACTTGCACCAGGACCCACACCAGTACCACCAGAGGCGCTACTCGCCATGGCGATGCCGATCATTCATCATAGATCACCTGACTTTTTGCCCATCCTCGATGAGGCAAAGAAGGGGCTACAATGGCTTTATCAAACAAAGAATGACGTTTTGATCCTTTCATCTTCAGGAACTGGTGGCATGGTTGGTTCTGTTAATAATTTCTTCAGCCCTGGTGATAAGGCCCTTGTGGTGAATGCCGGTAATTTTGGAGAGAGATGGACGAAGATCTGTAAGGCCTATGGTCTTGAAGTGGAGGAGATAAAGCTCGATTGGGGTTATGCGGTTGATCCCTCAGATATTGAGAAGGCATTAAAGAAAGACCCTACAATTAGGGGTGTCTTTGTTCAGGCCTCTGAGACTTCTACTGGTGTTTACCATGATATAGAATCGATTGCGAGGATAGTTAAGAACTATGACAATACCATACTCGTCGTTGATGCCATATCTGCCCTCGTTGCCCATGACCTCAGGATGGATGAATGGGGGATAGATGTGCTTATAGGTGGTTCACAGAAGGGACTTATGCTACCGCCAGGTCTCGCCTTTGTTGGCATTAGTGAAAAGGCCTGGAGGTTTTCTGAGGAAGCCAAATGTCCGAGGTTTTATTTTAATTTTAAAAAGGAGAGAGAGGCCCTTGCAAAGAACCAGACAAATTTTACATCTCCCGTCACTCTGATTATAGGTCTGAATGAATGTCTCAAGCTCCTTAAGAAAGAGGGCCTTCAGAACGCCTTTGATAGGCACAAAAGGCTTGCAAAAGCTACGAGGGAGGCTATTAAGGCGATAGGCCTTGAACTCTTCTCGAGGGAATCGCACAGCAATGCAGTAACAGCCATTAAGGCTCCTCAAGGATTTGACGGTCAGATGATTTATAAAGAATTGAGGGAGAAATATGGAATAACAGCAGCAGGCGGTCAGGGACAGGCAAAGGGAAAGATCTTCAGGATAGCCCATCTCGGTTATGCCGATACCTTTGATATAATAACCGCTGTAGCAGGGGTAGAGATGGTGCTTAAGGCAATGGGTTATCCTGTTTCACTTGGAAAGGGAGTGGCAGTAGCTCAGGAATTATTGATGAAATAGGTGATTCAGAAAGTTTTATGGAGGTTCTATGAAGGTTCTCATAAGCGACAGCATTTCCCAGAAAGGGATTGATATATTAATTCGATCAGGCCTTGAGGTCGATGTCAGGACAGGTTTAAGCCCTGATGAACTGAAGGCCTGTATTGGTGAATATCACGGCCTTATAATCAGGAGTGCTACAAAGGTGACATCAGACATTATTGAGGCTGCAACAAACCTCAAGGTAATTGGAAGGGCTGGTTCAGGCCTTGACAATGTCGATAAGGCAGCGGCCACGAAAAAGGGTATCGTTGTGATGAATACGCCAGGTGGAAACACTATTACTACAGCGGAGCATACAATAGCCCTGATGTTTGCCTTGGCTCGACAGATACCACAGGCTGTTGCCTCAATGAAAGAGGGTAAATGGGATAAGAAGAGGTTTATGGGGATAGAGCTTTATAATAAGACCCTCGGTATCATCGGTATCGGTAATATAGGAAAGCAGGTAGCAAAAAGGGCGATAGGCCTTGGAATGAATGTTATAGGATATGACCCTTATCTTAGCGAGGAGAATGCCATTGGATTGGGAATAAAGAAGGTAGAGTTAACAGAGCTTTTCAGGATATCCGATTTTATTACGGTTCATACTCCTCTGACAGCAGAGACGAGAAACCTGATTAACAGTAAGACGATAGGTATAATGAAGGATGGGGTTAGGATCATTAATTGTGCCCGCGGAGGGATAGTAAATGAGGGTGACCTCTATGAGGCTATAAAGAGCGGTAAGGTGGCAGGAGCAGCCCTCGATGTATTTGAGAAGGAACCACCTGGAGACAATCCCCTTGTAAAACTTGATAATGTCTTATGCACCCCTCACCTGGGTGCTTCAACAAAAGAGGCTCAGGAAAATGTCGCCCTGGCTATTGCTGAACAGGTTGCGGATTATCTTGTTAATGGGGTAATAAGGAATGCCGTTAACTTTCCCTCTATCCCAGCCGAACAGGTGCCGAAGTTGCAGCCTTATCTATTATTGGCCGAAAAGATGGGTAGCTTTGCCTCTCAGGTCTTTGAGGGTGCAGCCACTGATATTACAATAGAATACAGAGGAGAGGCCTCAGAACTCAATACCGCGCCCGTTACAATAGCCCTTTTAAAAGGCTATCTAACCCCTATCCTCGAAGAGACAGTGAACTTTGTGAATGCCCCATTGATTGCAAAGGAAAGAGGGATAGAGGTTAAGGAGATGAAGAGTTCCGAGGCAGGTGATTATCATAATATGATTGTTATGAAGATAAGGGTAAATGGAGAAGAAAACATTCTATCAGGGACGCTTTTCAGCAAGAGAGATCCGAGGATAGTGAGGATAAATAACTTCCCTGTGGAGATAGTCCCTGAAGGAAATATGCTCTTTATATACAACAATGATAGGCCAGGGGTAATTGGTAGCATAGGTTCATATCTTGGTAAAAACAATATAAACATAGCAAGGATGCACTTTGGAAGGGAATCAGCGGGGGGGCGGGCTATTTCTGTTGTTAGCATAGACTCACCTGTGTCTGATAGGCAGATTGAAGAGATAAAGGGGATGCCTAATATTATCTATGTAAAAGTAGTAAATCTTTAATCTCAGGAGCTTAAAATGTCATCAATCGTTATAGTGGGCGCACAGTGGGGAGATGAAGGAAAGGGAAAGATTGTGGATGTCCTGACAGAAGGGGCTGATGTGGTAGCCCGTTACCAGGGTGGACACAATGCAGGTCATACCGTGGTTATAAATAATGAAAAGTTTATCCTTCATCTTATCCCGTCAGGAATCTTACATAAGGGTAAGATATGCATCATTGGCAATGGCGTTGTGATAGAGCCAAATTCATTGATAGCAGAGATTGAGGGTCTCAAAAAAAGAGGTATAGAGGTTGGTGAAAACCTTCTCATAAGTAAGAATGCCCATGTTATCATGCCCTATCATATGGCTATAGAGAATGCCCATGAGTCGAGAAGGGGATCAAAAAAGATAGGTACCACAGGGAGAGGAATAGGCCCCTGTTATGTTGATAAGATGGCAAGGAATGGCATAAGGATTGTTGATTTATATAACCCGAAGGTCTTCAGGGAAAAACTCGAGGCGAATATTGATGAGATTAATTACATCCTGCAAAATAGATATGGCAGTGATGGTTTTGATGTCGACGAGATCTTTGATAAATATATGAGATACGCAGAGATTCTCTCTATTCATATAGCTGATACAGATATAATGATTAATGATCTGATGGACAGCGGTAAGAATGTCCTTTTCGAGGGCGCTCAAGGGACACTTCTTGATATAGACCATGGCACATATCCCTTTGTTACCTCCTCAAGTGCTGTTGCGGGCGGTGTCTGTACAGGTCTTGGTGTAGGTCCAACGAAGATAGATAAGGTTATGGGCGTTGTGAAGGCCTACACAACGAGGGTTGGAGAAGGTCCATTTCCTACAGAGATCAAGGACAGTCTTGGAGACACTATAAGGGAGAGAGGAGGAGAGTACGGAGCAACAACAGGGAGACCGAGAAGATGTGGCTGGCTCGATTTTATCGGTCTCAGGCATGCTGTCAGGGTAAATGGCATAACAACAATAGCTTTAACAAAGCTTGATATACTGGACAGTCTCGAAAGGATAAAGGTCTGCGTTGCTTACAAACATAACGGGAAAACAATAGAGGGATTCCCAAAGGACCTTTCACAATTAAAGGAAGTAGAGCCTGTTTATGAAGAGTTTGAAGGGTGGATGAAAGACACGAGGGGAATAAAAGACTATAATGATTTACCTGATAATGCAAAGAGGTATATTAAAAAGATAGAGGAAATCTTAAATGTCAAGGTTGATATTATATCCACAGGTGAGAAGAGAGGTGAGTTGATCATCAGAGGGGCAGGATTTGCGTAGGAGGCAATGCCATAGATATACAAAGAGGCTTGAAACGACCTTCTCATCTGGTCACCTTTCCTTTAGAGGCATATCGAGCGACCTATCAGCAAGCGGTCTCTTTATCAGGACTCAACATGGCTTTGTCCCAAACACTATAGTTAATATAGAAATTTACCTGCCAGATAATAAGATTTCACGATTAAAGGGTATTGTAAGGAGATGTATAAAGACAACGATGCCAGGCGTCAAGAATGGAATGGGAATAGAATTGATCGAGAGGGATACAAATTATCTCGACTTTGTAAAAACTATTGTAACAGAAAAAGGAGAGGAATCCTTTGAAAAATCCTCTGAGGAGATTGGAGCGGCAAAGGAAAAGGTCAGGGAGGAGGGTAATAAGAAACAGGGTGAGACTGACAAAAAGGATAGCCCTCCCGAGTATGTGCTTATCATCTGTGAAAACTGTAATGTTAAAAATAAGGTGCCTGTTAATAGAAGATTCGGTCTCAAATGTGGTAAATGTGGAGTTCCCTTAAGGATAGGGGAGATAGGTTAAAGGCATTACTGCTGTCTCTTCTTTTTCCTTCAATCTGCCCTGTATGTGGTAACAGATCAGAATCTATCGAATTATCCCCTTTCTGCGTCAGTTGCTGGAAAGATATAAGAAAATATTCAGGACCTTCATGCCGTGTTTGTGCCAAGCCTCTTATCTCGGAATATGGCCAGGTCTGCGGTGATTGCATCTCTGACCCTCCTTCTTTTTCCTCTGTAATTAGTTATGGTATTTACTCTGACAGCCTAGCCACCGCAATAAATCTTATGAAGTTTTCGGGGATAAAGAGACTCTCAAGGCCACTGGCAGGGTTACTACTGGAACTTAATATCCCTGACAGTGACGTAATCATACCTGTTCCGATGACAAAGAGATCATTGTTAAAGAGGGGGTTTAATCAGTCTCTACTGATTGCTAAAGAGGTTTCGATTAAAAAAGGCATACCTCTCGATATAGATTCCCTTCAAAAGGCAAAAGAGACACTACCTCAAGTAGGCTTGGGAGCAGAGGAAAGGGTAAAGAATATAAAAAATGCCTTTTCTGTAAAAGGTGATTTAAGAGGCAAGAGGGTTTTACTTGTAGATGATGTCATGACTACAGGTGCGACCCTGCGAGAATGCTCTAAGACCCTTCTAAAGGCCGGGGCATTTGAGGTCAAAGGTCTCGTCCTTGCAAGGACATCTCTTTTATAGCCGAAAACACCGATTGACTGTACCTACGGTTGCATAAATTTGGAGGCTGGCTATTTGTAAAATTTTGTGGCATTTAAGTTAAAATATGACCAATAGAATAGTAGAGCAGGAGACCAGCAGGAAATTCAAGATACAAGATAATTATCATGTATCTTGTATCGTATCATGGATCATAGATAAACCCAAATGTTGCAAAAATTAGCCTGATATTTGGAGGCTGGATGGTGAAAAAACTTTTATCTGCGATACCTATAGCAACATTCAATAAACATAAGTGGTTCTTATTAAACGGCACCACAGGTGTGGTCTTGATTAAGCAATCACATTTAATATCAAATCGCATTATAAAAGTTTTTGAGCCCCGCACCCATCCCAGACAGAACGCAAGGAGGAGAGGCACGCCCTTACTCTCTGGGATGGGTGCGGGGCAGCCTCCAAATTTATGCAACTGGTGGGTTATCTTGAATTTTTCTGGTTAATGAAATTTTTGCCTTTCTGTGATATTCTTTTATTAATGAAGACCCTAAGCCTCGGATATTCTCCCTGCCCAAATGATACCTTTATCTTCTATGGCCTCGTGCATGGAGGGGTCAGGGATCAAAGGATAAGGTTCAAAGAGTCTCTATTGGATGTTGAAACACTGAACAACCTTGCTTTGAAGGGTAAATTCGATCTTACTAAGGTTTCCTTTCATGCCTATCTCTATCTTAAAGACCAATATCTGCTCCTAAATGCTGGAGGCGCTCTCGGAAGGGGATGTGGCCCTCTGCTTGTAGCGAGAGAGCCTATAAAGATAGAGGCTTTGAGAGGGAAAAGGATAGCTATACCAGGACTTCTAACAACAGCCTTTCTCCTGCTCAGGCTTTATAACCCTGAGTATGGAAAAAATATTGTTGTTATGCCCTTTCATGAGATATTAGGGGCTGTAAAATCAGGAATTGTTGATGCGGGCCTTATTATCCATGAATCCCGATTCACTTACCTATCCTATGGCCTTCATGAGATAATCGATCTGGGACGGTGGTGGGAAGAAGATACAGGTCTTCCCATACCTCTGGGTTGTATAATCATCAAGAAGGAGTATTCAGGTATAATTGAAGAGATAGAGGGTCTTATAAGGAAAAGCATCTCCTTTGCTTATGAGAATCGTGAGAAGGTAATGCCCTACATAAGGGAAAATGCAAGAGAATTAAATGACTCAGTAATCGAAAGACATATAGACCTTTATGTCAACAAATACTCTTACGATTTCGGCCCTAACGGAAAAGATGCAATAAGGGAGCTCCTTCAGAGGGCTGAACGGGCGATTGGAGGGGTTTAAATGCCTTTATTTGGTGAACTCTTTGTGAGTGAGATACTCGGAGAGCCAGTCCTCGACCCAAGGGGAGAGGAACTTGGAAGGCTGAAGGATCTGGTTATTGTAAAGGCTGACCCCTTACCAAAGGTCAGTGCGATTATCCTGGAACGGAAAAAGAGGCCCTATATGATCGAGTGGGCCTCCCTCGAGTTATTCAATAAGAGGATTATAACGGCTCGTATCCTATCTTCGGATCTGAGACCCTATGATATGACATCACCTGACCTACTCGCCGTAAGGGACCTGCTCGACAAACAGATTGTTGATGTCAATGGCGTCAAGGTTGTTCGGGTGAATGATATAAAGCTCGAGGGTTATGAGTCGGAGGCCCTCCTGATAGCTGTTGATGTAGGGATAAGAGGGCTGCTGAGGAGGCTCGGGTTCGAAAAAAGAGGTGAGGATGTGTTGAGCCTGTTTAAGGTTAAGATCCCTCAAAACCTGATAAGCTGGAATTATATCCAACCCTTGCAGCCAAAGCTTACAGCCCTCACATTGACCGTGCCGAGGCAGATGCTTTCAGAACTCCATCCTGCTGATATAGCTGAACTTATTCGTCAGGTACCACATCAGGAAGGTGTCGCATTTCTGAAAAACCTCGATGTCGATGTTGCTGCTGATACCATATCAGAATTGAATCCCGAGACACAGGTAGAGATAATCAAGGATATGGATACCGAAAAGGCCTCTGATATAATTGAGATGATGTCACCTGATGTGGCTGCTGATGTCCTTAGTGAATTACCTGCTGATAAGGCAAGAGAGATCCTTGAACATATTGAAAAGGAGGATGCAGAAGACATACAGGAACTCCTCGGTCATGAAGAAGACACCGCCGGAGGTCTTATGACAAACGAATTCATAGTTTACCCCCCTGATATGACAGTTCAGGAGGTTTTAAACAGATTCAAGGAAGATGCCTCCGAGATAGAGACTGTTTATTATATCTATGTGACTGATTCCTCGGAAAGGCTTTTGGGTGTCCTTTCTCTTCGGGAACTCCTCATGGCATCGCCTGAGGCGAGACTTTCTGAAATAATGGTGACAAAGCTCAAGACCGTTACTCCTGATGTGGATGAGAAGGTCGTTGCAGAGGTCTTTACAAAATATAATCTCGTGGCCCTCCCTGTCGTTGACACAGAAGGGGCCCTTCTCGGCATAGTAACGGTTGATGATGTAATGGAAAGAATATTCCCTGTTCCTGCAAAAAGAAGGTAGAGTTTCTGTATGATATGTATCATTGAAAATTAATAGTTATTGAGGTATTCTCCAGGGAAAGGGTCCCAAAAGATCTAAAATATTTTCAGCAGTGGAGGTGGATAATGGAGGTAATAGACCTTAAGAGTCACATTAAGTTTTATAAAGACAAGATCTCGAGGGAGATGCTCTCTGATAAGCCCGAGATGAGAATAGCCCTGATGTGTCTCGAGGCAGGACAGAGGCTCGAACCTCATAAGGCACCGCTGAGGCTTCTCATGTATTGCGTTCAGGGCAAAGGAACGTTTATAGTAGGAGATGAGAGGATTGAGGCAGATGAAAAGACATGTATCCTCTGTGACCCCATGGTTTCTCATGGCTTTGAGGCCAACAAGGGAGAAAGGCTTGTTGTAATGGCGGTTGTAACGCCAGTTGAATAAAATAAAAAGGAGGTAAAAGAAAATGGCAGTACCTGTGGTAGACATGGACTTATGTATCGGTTGTGGCTCCTGCGTGGAGCTCTGCCCTGAGGTCTTTGAATTAAGGGATGACAAGGCTTGGGTTATAGGCCCTGACAAATGCGACACCTGTGATTGTCAGGCTGCTGCAGACACCTGCCCTGTTGAGGCTATTAAGCTCGAGTAATTCCTGAGTTCCGGGGCATAGGGGATAGATATAAAAATTATAAATACCAACACCCTGTGCCCCGCCTATTTCTTCCCTTCCTTGATACCTTACTTCGATATTGAATAAAATATCCTATGCGGTATGTAATCCTCGGAACAGCAGGTCATATTGACCATGGAAAGAGCACCCTCGTTAAGGCCCTGACAGGAATTGATCCTGATAGATTGAAAGAGGAGAAGGAGAGGGGTATCACTATTGATTTAGGCTTTGCCGATCTCTCTTACCCCGATGGCCTTACAGTAGGAATTGTAGATGTACCTGGGCATGAGAGGCTTGTGAAAAATATGCTCGCTGGCGCAGGAGGAATAGATATAGTTCTCCTTGTTATTGCGGCTGACGAAGGCATAATGCCTCAGAGTAGGGAACATTTAGCCATATGTGACCTTTTAAAGATAAAATCAGGTCTGATAGCGATTACAAAGGCAGACCTTGTTGAAAAGGATTGGCTCGATCTTGTTACTGAGGAGGTCAGGGACTTTGTAAAGGGCACCTTCCTCGAAAACTCCGAGATAATACCTGTATCAGCGAAGAGCGGTTATAACCTCGACCTTCTCAAGGAGAGAATACACCACATTGCCCTCACTATCAAAACAAAACCTGTTAATGAGATCTTCCGTTTACCTATAGACAGGGTTTTTACACTCAAGGGCTTTGGAACCGTTGTCACAGGTACCCTCATATCGGGCAGTATAACTATAGATGATGATGTTGAGATATTACCTGCTGGATTGAAAAGCAAGGTAAGGGGATTACATAGTCATGGCAAACCTATAAAGACTGCCTATGCAGGCCAGAGGGTTGCAATAAACCTGCAGGGAATTGATAAGGAGGCCCTGAGCAGGGGGGATGTCGTTGTCACACCTGAGGTGTTAAGACCTACCTCTGTCATAGATGCGAAGCTCGAATTACTTCAAGGACAGCAGCCCCTTAAAACGAGAAGTATTGTTCATTTTCATCTAACTACCTTCGAGACCATCGGCCGAATAATTCTTTATGAAAGAGAGGAGTTAAAAGGAGGAGAATCCTGTTACTGTCAATTCAGGCTCTCCGAACCTGTAATAGCCCTTTCTGGTGATAGATTCATTATAAGGAGGTTTTCTCCTGTCGTTACGATTGGAGGGGGTACTGTACTCGACCCTGCCCCTCCCAAGAGGAAGAAGACCGAAGGGATTAGTGACCTTGTTACCTACGAAAAAGCTGACCTTATAGAAAAGATATCTATGAAGATAAAGAAGGCTAGTACCAGGGGACTGGTTGGTGATTCTTTAAAAGGATGGATCAAGGCCGAGGTAACCGCTATTGAGGAGGCGATTAAAAACTTAAAGAAGGAAGGGGAGGTTATCGAGATCGAAAGGGTGCTGTTTCACAGGGATGTTTATGACAACCTCTCAAACGATATTCGGAGGGTTCTTCAGGATTATCACAAGTCAAACCCTCTCAGCCCTGGAATGCAAAAGGAAGAATTGAGAAATCAAATAAGGGTCACACCTGAGATATGGAATAGCCTTTTGTCATCGATTAAGGGTATAAGGATTGAAAAGAATATTGTAATGCTTGAAGGCTTCAGGACATCCTCCTCTGATTCGGGTGCCTCCTTAAGGATACTAAAGATACTTGATGAGGCAGGCTTTCAGCCACCATCCAAGGAGGAATTATCAACAATCCTCCAGATTAAGGAGAAAGAAACTGGCGACATCCTTAGATTGATGGAAAAGGAGGGAAAGGTAGCAAGGATAAACGACTCTCTTTACCTCACGGTTCAACATTATAACAGAATGTTATCCCTTTTAAGGGAGTTCTTTTCAAAAAAGCCCCAGATGACAGTTGCAGAGTTCAGGGATATACTAAAGACAACAAGAAAATATGCAATCCCTTTCCTGGAGCATCTCGACTCAAATAAGATAACACTGCGCGTTGGTGAGGTGAGAAAATTCCTGTTAAAATAATAAAAATTTATTATGGTGGGCAGTCGCAGAATCGAACTGCGGACACGAGGCTTTTCAGGCCTCTGCTCTACCGACTGAGCTAACTGCCCATTTATAAAACTATAAACTTTGATGGCTTTTAATGTCAAGGCTAAGATAAAGATTTATGGACCCGCAGTCCTTTCGGGCGCACTCCTTTTTTTATCCTTTCCTAACTTTGATCTTTATCCCCTCGCCTGGGTATCTCTTGTGCCTCTCCTTGTATCACTGTGGGAAAAGGATAGTTTGACGGCCTTTAAGGCAGGCTATCTTTCAGGTGTAATTTACTTTTCGGGCACACTCTACTGGATATACCATTCCATCACTTATTATGGTAATGTCCCCTTCATCCTGAGCATCTTCATTGTTTTACTTCTATCCTTATACCTGGGTCTTTATGTGGGGATATTTGCTATGGTCTTCTCGATAAAAAAGATACTCAGGTCAAGGCTTCCTGCTGTCATAATGGCACCTGTATTATGGGTTTCCCTTGAGTTTATCCGTTCCTATGCATTGACAGGTTTTCCCTGGGCAAGCCTTGGCTATTCTCAATACAAGTTTCTTACCTTAATACAGATAGCTGATATAACAGGTATATACGGCGTCTCTTTCCTCATTGTAGCATTTAATGCTGCAATTGTTGATCTCTTCTTGATTAGAAAAAGGGAGGAGAGGATGCCTTTACTGCCGAGGTTATGGATTTTCGCAGGTATTATTGGCCTGTCTGTTTTGCTGATCCTTACTGTGGTCTATGGTCAGTTAAGGCTTAATCAGATAAGGCCTGGAAAGGTTGTAAGGGTTGCCCTTATTCAGGGTAATATTGAACAGGATAAGAAGTGGCTACCTGAATATCAGTCATCTGTTATGAGTACCTATGAGTCCCTCACTTTACAGGCAATGTCTTATTCTCCATCAATGATAATCTGGCCTGAGACAGCCCTCCCTTTTTATTTTGGCTATGAAAAGGGGCCTACCAATGACTTTATAACCTTTCAAAGAGGTCTCGGTAGTTACCTCCTTACAGGTGGTATTACTGTTAAGAGACCACCATCGAAGACAGTAACAGGGCAGCTTGCAAACAGCGCTATACTTCTCGACAGGGGAGGAAATATCTCATATATTTATGATAA
>JBKBUB010000160.1:0-3853 GCA_046290925.1 Thermodesulfovibrionales bacterium
GTTTTAAAGGATGGTTGCCTTTTTTGTCAATTATGAGGAAACAATACCTTTTCGAAGAGATTATTTTTGAGGAAACGGGCCCGCTTGACAGGAAAAGGCTTAAATGATAATATTTCTTATGCTTTTAGGTTTGAGGATAATTCTGATAATAGCCCTGCTTGGAACTATTGCAGAGGCCGATATCTATAAATATGAGGATGAAAACGGGATCATTTATTATACCGATTTCCCTTTAAACAAAAAGGCCCAGAGGATAATGAGGTCTAATGAGTTTAAGAAGGGAGATATTGCAAAGGGGCAGGAAAAGGGTGAATTGCACAGTATAGTTTCAGAAAAGGCTGGTAAGTATAATCTCGACCCATCCCTCGTTCATGCTGTTATAAAGGCTGAGTCAAATGGCAATCCTTATGCAGTCTCCAGAAAAGGTGCTATGGGCTTAATGCAGCTTATGCCATCAACTGCGAGGGATTTGAGTGTAAACAATCCCTTTGATCCCGAAGATAATATTGACGGAGGTGTTAGATACCTTCGCTATCTCATAGATAAGTTCAATGGTGACCTTACCCTTGCTCTCGCTGCGTATAACGCAGGTCCTAAGACTGTTGAAAAGACAGGGGATGTGCCGCGAATCCCGGAGACAAAACAGTATGTTAAAAAGGTTTTATCCCTTTATAAGGGAGGTTCTACCGCTACATCGCTTCGGGCATCAGGAGATGTAGCACCAAAACCTGCTCCTATATACAAGGTGGTAACGGAGGATGGGACTATCCTCTTCACAAACTCCCCTCTTTATAAGAATAATCCCAGGTTATAATGACAGAAAACCTAATTGAGGAGATACTCAGGTTAAAGGCCGAGAGGCGGGCTCTTATACTATCTCACAATTATCAGAGACCAGAGGTTCAGGATATTGCCGATTTTGTAGGCGATTCCCTTGAACTCTCAAGGACAGCGGCTGGGATTGAGTGTGATGTCATTGTCTTTTGTGGAGTTCACTTTATGGCAGAAAGTGCCTCCATCCTTTCTCCTGAAAAGGTTGTTCTTTTGCCAGAACCCGAGGCAACATGTCCTATGGCTGCTATGATTACCGTGGGGGAAACGAGAAAGGTCTGGAAGACATTCCCAGGATATGAGGTCCAGCCCACCTTCGTATTCCCTCATGAATTCACACTCCTTGATATTAAGGCACAATACCCGGGTGTACCTGTTGTGGCCTATGTAAATACAACGGCTGATGTTAAGGCGGAAAGCGACATATGTTGTACCTCTGCGAATGTTGTAAAGGTTGTTGAATCCCTCCCTGAGGACAGAGTAATCTGCATACCTGACAGGAACCTCTCTGCCTGGGCACAGAAAAACACAGGCAAGAAGATCATATCTTGGGACGGCTTCTGCCATGTCCATGACAGGGTCACAAAGGAGGATGTATATAAGGTGAGAAAGGAATATCCTGACGCCCTCTTAATGGCCCATCCTGAGTGTAGGCTTGAAGTGCTTGAACTGGCCGATCATGTAACGAGTACATCAGGTATGCTCAGGTTCGCAAAGGCCTCCGAGGCAAAGAGGTTTATAGTTGGGACAGAGACAGGGATTATCCACAGGCTGAAAAAGGAAAACCCTGATAAGGAATTCTATCCCCTGAGGAAGGACATGGTCTGCCCAAATATGAAGAAGACTACATTAAAAAGTGTTTTTACTGCCTTGAAAGAGATGAGGCATGTTATTAGGGTACCAGAGGACATAAGGGTCAGGGCAAAGAACGCCCTCGACAGGATGCTCAGGGTTTAGGGTAGAACAGAGAACGGCCAGGGCATTTCCTTCCCATGTCTAATCTTCTTAAACAAAGAATAATCGACAGGATTATAACGGAAGGGCCTATTAACTTTGAGGACTTTATGGAGATGGCTCTGTATCACCCCGACCTCGGTTATTATTCGAGAGAATCAACAGAGATTGGCAGGCATGGTGATTTTTATACGAGTCCTCATCTTCATCCAATCTTTGGCGTGATGATGGGCAGACAGATATTTGAGATGTGGATGATAATGGAGAAACCATCCTTTCAGATAGTTGAGATGGGAGCAGGAGAGGGGTATCTTGCCAGGGATATGCTCGATTACCTTAGCAAAACGAAATCTGAAAGGTTAAGGGAGTTTTTCAAGAATCTCTCTTACACAATAATTGAGATTAACCCCTCATTCAGAAAAAGGCAGCAGGGATTGCTTTATGATTTTCTGGATAAGGTCAATTGGGTTAATGATATTGAAGAGATTGATACTTTAACGGGCTGCCTCTTATCAAATGAACTCCTCGATTCCTTTCCTGTCAGGCTTATCGAGATGGCAGAAGATCTGAAGGAGATATATGTCTCAATTGATGGAGGCGGTAATCTTATAGAGATAAAGAGACCCTGCGGTGAGGAGATAAGAGACTATCTTGAGGGGTTTAAGGTCAAACTCCCAAGTGGTTACAGGACAGAGATTAATCTCAGGATAAAGAACTGGCTGATAAAGGTCAGCGAGAAACTTAACGAGGGATTTATTCTGACAATAGATTATGGTTATCCTGCCTGTGACTATTACAGTGAAGCAAGAAACAGGGGGACATTGCTATGCTATCACGGCCACAGAATCGAGGAAGACCCTTTTAAAAATCTCGGTGAACAGGATATAACAGCCCATGTTAATTTCTCGTCATTAAAGAAGTGGGGGGAGGAGGTTGGCTTAAAGACCATAGGTTATTGTGAGCAGGGGCCTTTTCTTGTTTCATTGGGGATTGATGAGATTATAGAAGAACTGTATGGTGAAGTGCCTGACCCTGTTGAGGTATCAAAGATAAAAGGACTTATCATGCCAGAGGGGATGGGCGAATCCCATAAGGTGATGATCCAGTACAGGGGAAAAAGGGAGGTAAAAACTCTTCAGGGCTTTAATCTCAGGAATCGCCTCAGATGGCTATAGCTTTTAATCTCTCGATGCTTTTTATAACCCTCTCGGGTGTATGTGCCTCTATTGTGTATAAGCAGTCAATATCTCTTAATCTCTTAAAGAAAAGGTCGAAATCAAATGAACCCTCTCCTATTGGTAGATGGGAGTCAAAGGTTTTGTCGTTGTCATGGAGGTGGAGTTCAAATATGAACGGTTCCAGCATGTCGAGCCATTCTGTTAGGGGAACTTTGCTAAAGAGGTTACAGTGACCCGTATCAAAGCAGAGACCAAAGGCCAATGAGTGTAACTCCCTCATGAGGAGGGCGAGATTAGACGGTTCATCCTCGAAGATGTTCTCTATAGCTATCCTGACTCCCAACTTCTCAGCCCTTTTAATGAGTTCAGGCCATGTCTTCATGCTCCCCTCAAGCCATACATCTATCTTATGGGCATATTTCCATTTCTCATATCCTGAATGGAAGACGATTGTTATAGGTTTAAGGATTTCAGCTATATCAAGAATGCTTGAGAATCTCGATATTGTGACCTCTCTTACCTTCGAGTCAACAGCTCCAGGTGACAGGTCCATGAAAGGGGCATGAATTGATAGGGAAGGGCTGTAATCCATTTTCTCTTTGAGAGAGATTATATCCTCTTCGGTAATTATATCGAGAACGGTAGAAGAAAAATATATCTCAGGACTTAACCCTTCCCTTTTTAATAGATTGATATGTTCCTCTACCCTCTGATAGGGTATATGGACATGGATGTTTCTCACTATGTTATGTTCTTTGTGGCGTTGCTGTTACTGTCTTTACTGCCCGAGCCGTTACTCTTTTATTTACCCACCCTCTTTTTTCCGTTATTATGGGCATAGTATGTGTTATAACAACCGCTACCCATAATGACAAAGGAAGTCCTCGATA
>JBKBUB010000161.1:0-3852 GCA_046290925.1 Thermodesulfovibrionales bacterium
AGATATAAGAGATGCCTGCGAGAGAATAAGTCCCTATATCCACAGGACTCCTCTTATCAGGTCCGATTCCATCAGCAAATTAGCAGGTGCCGAGGTCTATTTGAAGGCAGAGAATCTTCAGAAAACAGGCTCTTTTAAGGTAAGGGGAGCGATCAATAGGATGGTTAGACTGAAGAGGGATAGGGTTATCGCGGCCTCAATGGGTAATCATGCCCAGGGTGTTGCCTATGCTGCGAGAGTCCTCGGAAAGAAGGCAAGAATCATTATGCCTGTTACCTCGCCAATAATTAAACAGGAGGCAACGAAGGGATATGGTGCCGAGGTTGTCCTCTACGGTAATAGCTTTGGTGAGGCCCTGGATTATGCCCTATCTGATAAAGGGTATGAGTTTATTCATGCCTTTGATGATGACGATGTCATAGCAGGACAGGGTAGTATTGGCCTTGAGGTTATGGATGAATTAAAGGATGTAGACACTATTCTCGTCCCCGTAGGCGGAGGGGGTCTCATCTCAGGTATCGCCTTAGCGATTAAGGGTCTCTCTCCTCAGACAGAGGTAATAGGCCTTCAAACAGAGTCAGCTCCATCAGGTTACAGATCCTTTAAAAAGGGCGTGATTGAAGAGGCATCCCCAGGCCCTACGATTGCTGACGGTATTGCTGTTGGAAGGATTGGTAATAAGAACTTTGAGATTATTAGAAGATATGTTGATGATATTTCTCTCGTAAAAGAGGATTCAATAGCAATGGCAATCCTCCTTTTTATGGAAAGGAAAAAGCTCGTTGTTGAGGGGGCTGGTGCTGTTGGACTTGCCTTATTGCTTGAAAACAAAGACAGATTCAGAGGGAAAAAGGTTGTTATTGTAGTCAGCGGAGGCAACATTGACTTTACCCTCATTGATAGGATCATTCACAGGGGTCTTGTAAAGAACGGGAGAATTTCTGTCTTTGAGGTGATGATAGATGATGTACCTGGTAGCCTTAATGGACTGACAGGGATAATAGCCTTTCACGGCGGCAATATCCTTCATGTTTTTCACGACAGGCTCGGGACCGATATACCGATTGGTAAGACAAGGGTCATATTCACTATTGAGACAAGGGGAAGGGAACATCTGAAGGAGATACTCACAGATATTGAGTCCCGAGGATTAGAGTATAAAGTTCAAGAATGTAAATAGAAAGACTGTCACGCTTATATAGCCATTCATATTAAAAAAGGCCATGTCGAGCTTGCTCAAATCATCAGGCTTTACGAGAGAGTGTTCATAAATAAACAGGCCTGCAGTTATCATCATGCCTATATAGTAAGGATAGGATAGATGCAATACCAGTCCGGAATACATGAGAAGGATATAGGCTATGAGATGACATAAACGAGACAGGGTTATTGACCTCTTTATCCCGAATCTCGAAGGTATTGAGAAAAGGCCATAGGAACGGTCAAAGTCAATGTCCTGAAGTGCATAGAGTATATCAAAGCCAGCAAGCCAAA
Source organism: Thermodesulfovibrionales bacterium (assembly GCA_046290925.1). Classification (GTDB taxonomy): domain Bacteria; phylum Nitrospirota; class Thermodesulfovibrionia; order Thermodesulfovibrionales; family UBA9159; genus JBBIPQ01. Next base: position 1,495 of record JBKBUB010000161.1, read on the forward strand.
AGACTACAGCAAGGCCTAAAGGAATTATCCTCGGATCGAAATTTCCAGTAACGGCTATCCAGGCACCTAAGGGTGCTGCAGATATGGTTATGCCAAGTATGAAATGAGAAAGCCATGTGAACCTTTTTGTATATGAATAGAGGATTATAAAGGCTATTGCTAAAGGAGAAAGTTTAAGACAGAGGGGATTCAGCATGTAAGCGGAAAGGACCAATAGGGCAAGGGATATGGCAACGAATATGATAGCCTCAACGGGCTTTACCTTTCCTGATGGAATCTCCCTGCTTGCGGTTCTCGGGTTTGCCCTGTCTATCTCCTTATCAATAACCCTGTTCATGCCCATCGCTGCTGTTCGGGCAGAGACCATCGCCACTATTATCCAAAAAAGGGTCCTACTATGGGGTATCCCTTCCGAGGCTATTACGGCAGATGTCAGTGCAAAGGGAAGGGCAAAGATCGAGTGGGAGAATTTAATCATTTTAAGATAGAGTGAAACCTTTTGAATAGGCATTTTTTGTCTTTAAACCTCTCTTGCCATCATCCTCATGGTATGAACGAATCCTTCAAGCAAAAAGATGATCGATTCCACATCGAGAAAGTTTCCTGTGACCTTATCGAATACTATCTTCAACGAAGATGGAAATTCCTCATCCCCTTTAGAATAGAGTATAAGCAATCTGACCCTCGGAAGGAGATCTATCATCCATGCCCTTTCTGCAGGGAAACCAGAAACAGGCCTTCCACCTATCCTTTTAAGAATTTGGTCTATCCTTTCATTCATGACATCGAATAATTCCCTGAGTGGTTCCTCGCAGTCCCTTTGAAAGGTCGATGATTTCACGAGTCCTCCCTTAAATTCTGAAAAGGATACCCATTGACCCGTGAAATCACCTCTTCCTTGATTCCTTATGTAATGAAGAAGGAGTATCCCGATCCATTTATTGTAAGGCTCGGGGGTTATGTTTCCATCATTATCAATCAGATAGTCTTTACCGATACAGCGGATCCCAATTGCATTATCCCTGATTACGGCACCGATTTCATGCCCTATTTTAATAACATCTAAGGCCTGGATCTCTTTTTTGAGAGACTGTAGTAACTCATCTCTCCAGTCCCCTTCATCGAGCATTGATCTTATACGTTCAATGCTGGATGGGGAGAGATATCTGCATTCATTGATCCCTTCATGACCCGTTTTAAGATAAACCGCAAAGGCCATGCATGTCTTCTGTGAGCACTCTCCACAGTTAGTCCTCGGTAAGAGCTTATATATCTCAAGAGGGTTCATTCTTTTGTGAGGTTGGGGCTACCTTCCCCTGTGCATCCTTATAAAGTTTTCAATAGATCTATCATAGGTTTTCTCGAACTCCTTATTGAAAAAGCAGGCAGGCAACTCGCCGTTTCTCCTGTGATAGTGTAAGCACTCACAACACCTGTACTTCCTCGAGCATGGTTCGTAGGAGCAGTTACAATATTTCTTATTCGTCTCCATGATGCATTCCATATCGCACCTCACATATTTTTAAAATAGTTTATCATAACCCAAAGCAAGACATAAAGCCAGGTAAGCAAGACTGGATTTGGTTATAAAGTTTTATAATTTCTATCCCTGTAAACGAAGATAGTAAAATCATAGGGTATCCTGTCATGCCTGAGTGAGACAAAAGGAGAGAGATTTTTTATAGCAAAGCTTAGTATATCCTCAGGTAAAAGATAAAAGAGTTCAAAATCTTTCCTGGGGTTATGAGCAGAAAGGGCATTAAAGGCAAGGCCCTTTTTACAGTGTTTGAAGAGCTTGATTAGGGTTGATCTTATATATTCTTCAATACCACATACCTTAAGATTGAAGACACCGCAGAGAAATATGAAGTCAAATTCCTCTTTTAAATCATCCCTTTCTATATCAAAAACCCTGAAGTCTATACCAGGGTATTTCTCCTTTGCAAGGCTGATGAGGTTTTCATTTATATCGAGGCCTGTGTAATTTACTTCGATACCTCTATTCCTGAGAAATCCATAAAAGTCTCCCTTTCCACAACCGAAATCCAGTATGCTACCGCCTCTAATATCACCAATATCAAGCATGGCCTCATAGTGCATTATCTGGCCATCATAAGTCCATCGGACAGCCTCAGGCTTATCACCAAAGAAATCGAGATTTTTATTGAAAAAGGAGATTATGTATTCCTTTGAAAGGTTATCCATAAAATAATTATACCTTAACCCACCAGTTGCATAAATCCGGAGGCTGGCATGCCTCAAAATAAATGGGTGAATGGGCTTAAGGCTTAAGGCTTAAGGCTTAAGGCTTTAGGAGTAACTTCAGCCTTCAGCTTCAGCCTATTCACCACTTCACCT
>JBKBUB010000162.1:0-3842 GCA_046290925.1 Thermodesulfovibrionales bacterium
TCTTTCTTCTGATACTATGAAGTCCCTGAAGGATGACCCCTCCTTTTTGTAGCCCGCAGTGTTGCTGTTTGAAAGATTCCGAGTAATGCTTTCCATTTGGGTTTCTTTCAGGATAGCGCCCGATAGGGCTATATAAATTCCACGATACATGCCCTAATTTAAGCAAATAGGATGCCAGTGATGGGTGAATGGGTTAAGGGTTATGGGTGATAGGTGAATAGGCTTCACAAATAAAAGGCAGGACCAGGAAAATTTTTCCAGGGCAGGAAATTTCTTCAGCAAAGGTTTTGTCGGTTCGGGATGCCATTGATACACTGGAGGTTAAGAATCAAGTCAACCTCGCCGGCAGGGATGTCAAGAATCTCGGATATTTCGTCATTTTTTAAACCCCTACTGTGGAGTTTAATGACCTCCCTCTCCCTGTCATTTGGAGGAGCGTCAGTCTTCAATATCTCTATTTTGTCAATAAGTCGTTGAAGTGTCAATATCTTCTCATCAACCGAGGATTCTATAGCCTTTAAAACCTCGATCTTTTTCTCTATCTTTCTCAATATAATATCAGCAATCTCTCGGGCCTCGGCAAGTTCAATGGTTACGAGTTCCCGACCTTTAAGCAGATCCTTACGTCTTTTAAAAATACCTTTAATCATCCTTTCAAACCCTTATATCAACCTTTTTCCCCTTGTCTTCTTCCTTTTTCTGCTGTTGCTGCTTTTGCCTCTTTTTCTGGTTGAGGGATACCCTTTCCTCTTTCCTTATTACAGGGATTATAGAGATCTTCTCTAAAGGCTCAACAGGCATCTTAAACCTGATATGACATCTTTTCTTCTATGTATGTCAATTTAAATTTTCTGATTATCTCCTCTCTTCTATCCTCATTTATGTCAAGTATCTTACCGATTTCCTCGATGTGCAGATTGAGGTCAGCCATCGGCCCCCTGTACCCGACACCAAGCCTAACACAGATTGCATCAGCCATAGCCACAGTACAGCAGAGCATCCTGGTATAAGGGTCATCATCTTGAGAACCCCTGTAGCATTCATGATGATGCCTGATGACATCACAAAGCACCTCAGGAAATCCCCATTTCTCAGCAAGCATGTAACCAGCCTCCGCATGGGTAAAGCCAAAGATGCCCTCCTCAATCTCATAATATGTCACACGTTCTTCATATACCCTCTGTGTCAATACCATAAACCTCTCAGGCTCGGCGTTATTCATAATAACCTTACCCACATCATGCAAAAGTCCTGCCACAACAGCCTCTTCATTCTTAACAGAAGGGATTATTGAGGCTATAATCCCAGAGGCAATAGAAACTCCAAGGCTATGCTCCCATAGTTTCTGCTCTATAAGACCAAATCTCTTATAAACCTCCCTCGTTGCAACAGCGAGCGTCAGATTTCTGATAGCATTAAACCCCATTATAGCTATTGCCTCCGAGATAGTGTCAACATTATGACGAACACCATAAAAGGCTGAGTTTGCCATCTTCAATACCCTTGTTGCAAGACCCTGATCAGCCATTATCGTCCTCTGAAGGTCATCAATCATCGTCTTTGGATCATCAATAAGTCTTAATATCTTCACCGCTACCATCGGAACAGCGGGTATGTCATAACTCTGCAATATCAATTCCCTGGATGTCATCTTTCCTCCAGTGAAAAGATTAATTCTTTAATACTCTTTAGCCTGAAGGGTTTTCTCAGTATCGGTATCCCTTCCCTTTTTAATATACCCTCTATATCCTTCTCAAGGTCAGCCCCTGTTGTCATAATAAATCTTCCCTTAATAGCAGGTTTCTTTGAGATTATCAATTTATAGATTGCAAGGCCATTCAGACCCGGCATCCTATAATCACAGAATATGGCATGGTAATCAATATTTTTTGCTTTATCTACCGCCTCTCCCCCTGACTGGGCTGAATCTGCCTCAAATCCCAATTCTCTTGCATAGGCGCTGACGACATCCATAATATCGGCTTCATCATCAATCACCAGTATCCTTTTTGGCTCAACTGTCATGAGAAATTATATCACATGCTTAAACCTCCCTACTCAAAAAATCTCTCTATCTCTCCCTTTATCCCGTAAAATCTCTCTCCTATGGCTGCGAGGTCACTATCATTAAGGGAAAACTCCAGAAGAATGGCGTCATGTTCCTCAGTCCATATGCCGTCATCCTCTATCCTTGGACTGAACCTCCTCGAAAGGGCCTCTCCTATGGAGACTATAGAGACAGAATCCCTGTATGCATCGGTCATTGATGGTTTATGGTGAAACCTGATAACCTTAACTATCTCTTCAGGCAATTCAGACTCTTCAGCAAACCATGCCCCTGCCTCTGCGTGAGTACAGTCAAAGACCTCTTTCTCTCTTTCGAACAGGTCATCGCCTGAACCTAAAGAGAGAAACCCTTTCTGATCAAGCTTATAGAATATTACCCTTCCTATATCATGTAAAAGCCCTGCAAGAAAACACTCCCTCGGTGATGTCATTGGCACAAACTCAGAAATAGATGCAGCAAGAAAGGCTACCTCATAGCTGTGAACCCAGAGATTCTTTATATTAAAGGTCTTTGAGGGGAAGATATCCATTATGGTCATACCGAGGGCTATGGATTTTATCCTGTTATAGCCTAAAAACATTATAGCCTGTCTTATATCCTTTATCTGTCCTGAATGCCCAAAGAGGGCGGAATTCGCAACCCTCACAACCCTTTCTGCAAAGGCCTGATCATGGGATATAAGTCTATAAAGGTCCTGAGGAGAGGAATTCTCGTCTTTAATGACAGAAAGAAGTTTTCCAAGGACAGCAGGGATGGTTGAGAGATCCTGCAGTTCTTTTATAAATCTCCTCACCTCTGTCGAAGTCATACTAAAAGCTCAAGGCGAGATATCGGCATTATCAACTCATCAAAGGGTATAATACGGAATGCCTCGTAACCAAGGAACTCATCATCATAAATGCTATCCCCTGAGGTTTCAGAGAAATCCTCTTTCCGAGATTTAACCTGCTCCATTAAAGTTTTCACATCTTTAAGATCGGAACTTTTAAAAAAAACTTTAGGGGCTATTAAAACACCCTTAAATCGCATCATCTTGCCCTGATAGCCCCAGCATGTATGGAAGATATCCTTTGGACATGAAGATAATCAGAAGATTACAGCAACAATAAAAATGTAAGTAGGACTACTTAAGGTTTGTCAACAGAAAAGATCTTCTTGAAATCGCCGCTTCTGCCACCCTTTTTTTCAATGAGCATTATATCTGATATGATCATCTCCTTATCAACGGCCTTGCACATATCGTAGATCGTAAGAGCAGCAACCGAGACAGCGGTCAAGGCCTCCATCTCAACCCCTGTCTGCCCCAAAGTCTTCACCCTTGATTCTATATCAAGTCTATTTTTATGTTCATCCATTGTTATCTCAACAGAGACAGAGGTTATATTCAGCGGATGGCACAGGGGAATAAGCTCTGATGTCTTCTTTGCCGCCATTATCCCTGCAACCTTTGCAACAGTTATGACGTCTCCTTTCTTTATAGCCTTCTCTTTAATAAGCGCTATCGTCTCAGGTTTCACATAAACAGAACCCCTCGCAATAGCCTCCCTTTGCGTCTCGGGCTTATCCGAGACATCGACCATCTTCGCCTTACCTTCTGCATCGAGATGTGTAAACTCCATTCTATCCACCTATCCTCGCCATCGCTTTTAATGAGTCAAGGTCAGTCCTTTTGTCAATGTTATGCCCCTCGGGTTTTACCTCGATGGAAAGTCTAAGTAACCTTTCTATCTCTCTCTCTGATTCAGGAGACGGTAGATTTCTGAGGGCTGGTTTT
>JBKBUB010000163.1:0-3841 GCA_046290925.1 Thermodesulfovibrionales bacterium
CTTAACCCTACCACCCGACTCGATTGCATCGAGAAAGACCTTGAATGTGCCTTTCCTGGCAAGGTCAGCCATATCCTTGAGTTCGAGGCCAAACCTCATGTCAGGTTTATCATTGCCAAACCTTTCCATTGATTCCTGATAGGAAAGCCTTTCAAAAGGTGTCTCGATCTCAATATCGAGAACCTTCTTAAAGACCTCTCTAATCATGCCCTCTGTGATATTTATAACGTCGTCTCTCTCTACAAAAGACATCTCAAGATCAATCTGCGTAAATTCAGGTTGTCTATCAGCCCTCAGGTCCTCGTCCCTGAAGCACTTCACGATCTGGAAATACCTGTCTAAACCAGAGACCATAAGTATCTGTTTAAATAGCTGAGGAGACTGTGGTAAAGCATAAAAATGGCCAGGGTTAAGTCTGCTCGGAACAAGGTAGTCCCTGGCTCCCTCAGGAGTGGATTTTGTAAGCATTGGTGTCTCTATCTCAAGAAATCCTTCCCTGTCAAGATAATCCCTGACGCACTTTGTAGCCCTGTGCCTTATGATGAGGTTTTGCTGAAGTTCAGGTCTTCTGAGGTCGAGATACCTGTGTTTAAGTCGCAGTGACTCAGAGGCCTCTGCCGCTTCTTCCATGGGGAATGGTAGGGGAGAGGACTCATTAAGTATATTGAGCCTGTTCACATATACCTCTAACAATCCTGTTGGAAGTGACAGGTTTTCTGTGCCTGCTGGCCTCCTTCTCACCTCACCTGATACATTTATGACAAATTCTGATCTTAAATCATGGGCAAGTTCATGGGCTTCCTTTGATACATCAGGGCTAAAGACTACTTGTACTATGCCGCTTCTATCCCTGAGGTCAACAAAGATCAGTCCGCCATGATCCCTTCTCCTGAAGACCCATCCCGAGAGACTCATATTAGAGCCTATGTCTGATTCCCTTATCTCACCGCATCCTTTATCGCGCAGCATAACTCCTCCTTAACCTCTCTTATCTCTCCTGGCCTGAGATTTCCGAGCTTAAAGGGTCCTACACCAACCCTTATAAGCCTTATGACAGGATGTCCAACCTTCTCAAGCATCCTCCTTACCTGTCTCTTTCTACCCTCATATATAGTAATCTCAATCCATGAGTTGTTGATCCCTTTCTTGAGTCTTTTGACCTCTGCTGGCATGGTCATACCATCTTCTAATCTAATCCCCTTCCTTAACCTCTCCATCTCCTCTTCCTCGATGATACCCTTAACCTTGACATGATAGGTCTTTGGAATCTTCTTTGAGGGATGTATTATTGCATTTGCAAAGTCACCATCATTCGTTAAGAGCAGTAACCCCTCTGAATCAAAATCAAGCCTTCCCACAGGAAAGACCCTGTATCTAATGCCCTTCAAATAATCCTTAACAGTCGGTCTTCCTTCAGGGTCAAAAAGTGTGGTTACAACATTCCTCGGTTTATAAAACATATAGTATACCTTTTTGGCTATGCGAACTCCTGGTCCGGCAACGAGCTTACCATTGACCTTTATATAATCGACGAAAGGGTCAGCCTTCATACCTATAGTGGCTACTGCCCCATTCACTGTAACCCTTCCCTCTATAATCATCTCCTCAGCCTTTCTCCTCGAGGCGATTCCCATCTCCGAAAGGACCTTCTGAAGCCTCTCCTTCATAAGTTTTAATGATAACATATTTCATGATCGAGGCCAATGAGCCTTAAGCTAAAGCACGGTGAGCCTCATTTATTTTCTATCACGAAGTTGAGAATGCTTTCTTTTCTGTACTATTACATACATTAAGATTATAATAAGGGCCAGGATTATCGCTCCCACTCCTGCCCTGGATGAATATGTCTTTATCAGTTCCTCATTTTCTCCGATCAGATATCCTATATAAGTGAGCACACTTACCCATAGACCTGCACCGAGAATGGTATAAAAGGAGAATTTAAGGTGTGCCATTCCTGCAAGACCAGCAGGTATCGATATGAGATGTCTTGCTACCGGCAAGAGTCTTCCTGTAAAGACAGAGACCTCTCCATGCCTTAAGAAGAAATCCTCTATCCTCCTGAGTTTCTTCTCACTGAGAAGGAAGAATCTTCCATATTTCAGAAAAAAAGGCCGACCAAGGTAGTAAGAAACAGAATAATTTATATAGGCACCTGCAAGGCTTCCCAGTGTGCCTGAGATAATGGCAAGAAAGATATTCATCTCGTTTTTTGATACAAGATAACCTGCTGGTGGCATAATGAGTTCACTTGGAAGGGGAATCACCGTGCTTTCCATTGCCATGAGGATAAATATACCGGGATAGCCCAGCGAACCGATGGTCTTTACAAGATATTGTAAAAATTCTTCCATTGTGAATTATACCATAGGAAGGGAATAGGCTGAGAATTTCCCGAAAATGCCGATTGGCTGCACGGTTAAGAGGTGAAGTGGCCCATTCACCTATTCACCCATTCACCTTGATACACGATACAGGATACAGGATACAGGATAATTATCTTGAATCTTGTATCTTGAATTTCCTGCTGGCCTACTGATCTATTTTGAGGCACGCCAGCCTCCAAACTTATGCCATTAAGGTACAATAAAGGAACGATGGGCTACTGCTCTGCTGGTCTATTTATAGAGCCTTACCTTGGAATGAAAGAAGGGTTTTAGAGTCTTGAGCGCCAATATAGATATTAGGGGTTTAAAAAGCCAGCCCGTTCTTGTTTTACTCCCCAAACATCTCTTACAGTAAGGATGAATGACCCTGTATCTCTTGAATCCTTCTATTATCCTTCCCAACTCTTCTGATGAGAGGACCTCCCACAAGGATGACTCTCTCAGATTCCCTATCCTCGTGTGTCCATCAAAATCTACGCAACAAAGAGTTACATCACCGTTGTAAAGTATGCTGAAGTGATCTCTCATGCCAAAACAATAACCTGCCCAGGCATCGTATACCTTGCCATTATCAAAGGCATGACCCCAGTCCTCGAGCATGTAGGTCTCAAAGTATACATTAGGATATATCTCGACAACATTCCATTTATATGAGACAAGGCTGTCAATCCCTTTAAGTGCCTGCTCTTTTTTATTCTTCTCGATCCCTAAACAATCATAGAGATAACCAGCCCAGTATCTGAAGGTCCTTCTAAGTTCATCCGTTGACGAGATAACCCTGACAGGGCCTAACCTCTTTTCCATATCCCTCTTGCGGAATCTCGTATTCAGAAAACGAAACTTGAAGATAGTCTCTCTGTGTCGCTGGTAATAAGAAGAGAAGAAGTCCATGACCCCTTTAAGATAGTCTTCAAATCTGAGAGACCTGGCATTTCTAAGCTTAAAGGATACCTCATCCGGTGTTTGAAGGGATATATCAACCTGGTGCAGACCATAATTTAAAAGTTCTCTTCCGGTTTTCCCACCAAGACCCGCACCATTTGTTGTCAGACCTATCTTGACCCCCCTTTCTATAGCATACGACAGGATACCAAAGAAGTCAGGGTGTAAAGTCGGCTCGCCCATCACATGAAAGGTTATTTTTTCGCAGATCTTTTTTTCATTAAGTTCAGAGATTATCTGTTTTGCAAGATCAGAGTCCATATAACCATATCTCCTCTTCATCTCTGACTTTGGACAGAAAACACAGTTGAGATCACACACATTCGTGAGTTCTAAATGAACCCTCTGGAGAGGGATCTCTATATGGCCGAAGCGCTGCTTATTCAAAGAGGAAAACATCTTGTCTGTTTATTATACCAGACTCCCTATCACCGATTGCATAAATTTGGAGGCTGCCCCGCACCCATCCCAGAGAGTAAGGGCGTGCCTCTCCTCCTTGCGTTCTGTCTGGG
>JBKBUB010000164.1:0-3832 GCA_046290925.1 Thermodesulfovibrionales bacterium
TTTAGCTGTGTTAACCAAGGGGATTCAGTATATAATCCTACATCTATTTCGAAGAGATTTTATTTTGAGGAAATACGCTTGATCGTATGCCCACGTTTCACACTCAATGTTAAATATTCATTCACTGAAGCTATCTCAACATATCGGCAATCGGACATTCCTGACCCATGATTTATTTGAAAATGAATCCATCAATAATGATATAATGAAGTTGTGATGATTCAACCACCATATTTAAAGGATCTATTGGCTCTATCAAGAGATGCCCTTGTATTTTATCAATCACTCGGTTTTGAAAGATTGCCACTGAATCTGGCAGGATTACAAACCTCAGGGCTGAAGACCGGTCAGGGCAACAACAGAGAACAGGCACTAAAGGCATTGAGGGAGGATATTGGAGACTGTACGAGGTGTAAGCTTTCAAATCAGAGAAAAAATATCGTCTTTGGAGAGGGAAGTCCTGAGACATCCATCATGTTTATTGGAGAGGCACCTGGCAGCGAGGAGGACCAGCAGGGAAGACCCTTTGTAGGAGATGCTGGCCGGCTACTAACGCGGCTCATCAACAAAATGGGCTTTAAAAGAGAGGATGTCTACATAGCAAATATTGTCAAGTGCAGACCGCCCTTTAATCGTGACCCTGAAGATGACGAGATAGGCACCTGCTTCCCCTTTCTGAAGAGACAGATAGAAATCATTAGACCACGCATCATCGTATCTCTCGGCAGGATCTCAGCCAGAACAATCCTTAATACAAAGATACCAATAACAAAATTAAGGGGAAGGTTTTATGAATATGAAGACATACCAGTGATGCCAACCTTCCATCCTGCCTATCTTCTGAGGAATCCAAAGGACAAGTGGCTCGTCTGGAGTGATATGCAACAGGTACTCCATAGACTCGGTCTTAGGGAGGGAAAATGATACAGCCGATATGGGCACCCTGGAGGATCGAGTATATCCTCTCAAAAAAGGGTCCGGGCTGTATATTCTGTGATAAACCAAAGGAAAAAAATGATAGGGAAAACCTGATCCTTTTCAGAGGTAAACTGAATTTCGTCATTATGAATCTCTATCCCTATAACAATGGTCATCTCATGGTCGTTCCTTACAGGCATGTCTATTCTACGCTGGACCTAACCGATGAGGAGATGCTCGAGATGATGAAGATAACAAACCTCTCTATAACATCCTTAAAAGAGGCCTTCAGGCCCGAGGGTTTCAATGTAGGGATCAACATAGGCAGGGTTGCCGGTGCCGGGATTGAAGAACATCTTCATCTTCATATAATACCGAGATGGGTTGGAGATACCCATTTCATGGCCCTCCTCGGAGAGGTAAGGGTAATACCTGAACATGTAAGGAGCAGTTACGACAGGCTCTATCCCTTCTTTAATCGATAAATCCGAAAATTGCTTTAAAAAAAGCCTATTCACCACTTCACCAAATAATAGGCTATTTTTAGCAACGTTTGGAAAAGTGTAATGGAGCCTTGCCCAAACCTTGAAAAATAAAGCAAAAAGAATGTATTATTTAGGCTACAGAAATGGAAAAGATTAAAACACTTAGACAAAAGATAGACAGTATCGATGATGAAATCCTCAGGCTCCTCAATGAGAGGGCTAAGATAGTCCTCGAGATAGGTAAGATAAAGAGGCTTGAAAAGACAAACTTCTATTCCCCTGAGAGGGAAAAGGAGATACTCGAACGCCTCACGAACTCTAATAAAGGGCCGTTCCCGAATGATGCATTAAAGATCATCTTCAGAGAGATACTTTCTGCATCCTTATCCCTGGAAGAGCCATTAAAGGTTGCTTGTTTAGGACCCCTTGCAACCTTTACCCATCTTGCTGCCATGAGGTATTTTGGTTCCTCAGCAAGCTTTCTACCTGTTGAGAGCATAAAGAATGTCTTTGACTCTGTTTACTCAGGACAGGCAGAATATGGCGTTGTCCCTATAGAGAATTCGAATGAGGGGGTTGTCAGTTATACCCTCGATATGTTCATGGACTATGACCTAAAGATCTCGGGTGAGATAATGTTAAAGGTGACACATAATCTCCTTTCAAAGAGCGGGGAAAAATCGAGGATAAAAAAGATCTATTCCCATCCTCAGGCAACAGCCCAGTGCAGAAAGTGGCTTGAAAGGAATATGCCAGGTATCCCCATCCATGATGCAACGAGTACCGCAAAGGCAGCAGAGATTGCATCAATGGAAGACGATGCCGCTGCAATAGCAAGTGAGTTAGCAGCAAGGATTTACGACCTCAGATTCGTTGAGAGAAATATAGAAGACTTTAAAGACAACTATACAAGATTCCTTATTATAGGCAAGGAGACATCAAAAAGGACAGGTAAAGACAAAACCTCAATCATGTTTTCTATTAAAGATAGGCCTGGCGCGCTTTACAGTGTCCTCGAACCGTTTAAAAAAGCTCGGATAAACCTCACAAAGATTGAGTCAAGACCCTCGAGGAGAAAGGCCTGGGAATATATATTCTTTGTTGACCTGGAAGGACATATTGAGGATAAAAAAGTTAGAAGGGCCGTTGAGGAACTTAAGGAAGGATGTCTCTATCTGAAGGTGCTCGGTTCCTACCCATCCAGTGCAAGTTATGATTAGACCACCTGAGTATATATCAGCAATAAAGCCCTATGTTCCCGGTAAGCCCATCGAGGAACTCGAAAGGGAACTAGGGATAAAAAATTCTATTAAACTCGCCTCAAATGAGAATCCCCTCGGGCCCTCGCCTCTTGCCTTAGAGGCAATCAAGGGGAAAGAATCAGGTCTCAATCGCTACCCTGATGGTGGTGGCTATTATCTCAGAAAGGCACTGTCAGATCATCTCTCTGTTGATATGGACAGTATCATACTTGGGAATGGTTCGAATGAGTTGATAGATATAGCGGTAAGAACCTACATGCGACCCGGGGATGAGGCAGTAATGGCCCATCCCTCCTTTGTGGTCTATGCCATGTCAGTTCAGGCGATGGGGTGCAGGGCGATTCAGGTTCCGTTAAAGGATTATAGACATGACCTTGAAGGAATGCTCAACTCGGTTACTGATAAGACGAGGATACTCTTCATTGCAAATCCAAACAACCCGACAGGAACCATCAATAAGAAAGAAGAATTTGACTACCTCATGGAGAATATACCTGACGGCGTCCTTGTCGTAGTTGATGAGGCCTATTATGAGTATGTTACAGACCCTGACTATGCCGATAGCATGAAGTGGTTAAAGAATGGAAAGGACATCTTAATCCTCAGGACATTCTCGAAGATCTATGGCCTTGCTGGACTCAGGATAGGTTATGGAATAGCAAACAAAGATATCATAACAGAGATTAACAGATTGAGACCTCCTTTCAATACAAATTCGCTCGGTCAAGTGGCAGCACTCGCAGCCCTTAAAGATGAGGAACACATCAAGAGGTCAAGACAAATAAACGAAGATGGCAAAAGATTCCTATACATTGAACTGGAAAGGTTAAACATACAATACGTACCAACAGAGGCTAATTTTATATATATCCTTTTCAGGGATTCTATGAGCCTCTATGATGCCCTTTTAAAAAAAGGCGTTATTATACGTCCCATGGGACCGAATGCAATAAGGGTGACAATAGGATTGCCCGAGGAAAACAAACGGTTCATTGAGGCATTGGAAACCGCAATGGGTATAGGCTGAAGGCTGAAGGCTGAAGAAAGTAGGCTGAAGGCTGAAGGAATTAGGCAGATGGCTATCACCTAACGCCTTAAGCCTTAAGCCTTAAGCCTTAAGCCTATCGTCTTAAACCTATCGCCTAATAAAACCGCTGCTCTACTGCT
>JBKBUB010000165.1:0-3813 GCA_046290925.1 Thermodesulfovibrionales bacterium
CTTGAACAACTGAGGGCACTCGAAAATAATATGAAAATAAAGGTAAAGGAAACAGAGTTTGATACTATTGGGGTCGATACCCCTGAAGATTTAGAAAAAGTTGAGAGATGGCTAAATTCATATTCGTAACAGGCGGGGTCGTTTCATCCCTCGGAAAGGGGATAGCTGCTGCTGCGATGGGAGCATTGCTTGAGGCGAGGGGTTTGAAGGTTACCCTTCAAAAGCTTGACCCTTATATAAATGTTGACCCAGGGACACTGAGTCCCTTTCAGCATGGAGAGGTCTTTGTAACCGATGACGGAGCAGAGACTGACCTTGACCTGGGACATTATGAGCGATTTACCCATGTCAGGACATCTCAGGCGAATAACTATACAACGGGGAAGATCTATTATAATGTCATTACGAAGGAAAGAAGGGGAGATTATCTGGGCGAGACGGTGCAGGTGGTACCCCATCTCACTGATGAGATAAAACAGGCCATAAAATCGGTAAGCAATGACTATGATGTAGTTATAGTAGAGATTGGTGGTACGATTGGTGATATTGAGAGCCTACCATTTCTCGAGGCAATTCGTCAGATGAGATACGATGTTGGAAGGGAAAATGTCCTTTATGTCCATCTCACCTTGCTTCCATATATAAAAACAGCAGGGGAATTGAAGACAAAGCCAACACAGCACAGCGTCAGGGAATTAAGGGCAATAGGTATTCAGCCTGACATACTTTTATGTCGCACCGACAGACCACTTACACCCGATGCTCGTAGGAAGATAGCTATTCATTGCAATCTCGACAGCGATGCTGTAATCAATGCAATAGATGTAGACACGATTTACGAGGTTCCCCTTTCGTTGAACTCAGAGGGTCTTGATGATTTGATTGTAAATAAGTTGAGGCTACAAACTAAAACCTCTGATCTCTCACGATGGAAAGACATGGTAAAAAGGATTAAGGAACCGAGCAATGAAGTGACGATTGCCATAGTGGGAAAGTATGTGGGTCTCAAGGATTCTTATAAAAGCCTTACAGAAGCACTTGTGCATGGTGGCATAGCAAACGACGCTGAGGTCAAATTACAATGGGTTGATTCTGAAGAGATCGAACGTCATGGACCAGAGACCTATCTTTCAGAGGTTGATGGAGTGCTTGTGCCTGGAGGATTTGGCATAAGAGGGATTGAGGGAAAGATAAGGGCTATTAGATATGCCAGAGAAAAGAAGATACCCTTCTTTGGCATCTGTCTCGGTATGCAATGCGCTGTAATTGAATTTGCAAGGAATGTCTGTGGCCTTAGTGCAAACAGCACAGAATTTGACCCAGATACAAAAGACCCTGTTATATATCTTATGGAAGAATGGTATGACTTCAGAAAAGGAAGGGTCGAAAGGAGGAGTGAGACCTGCGATAAGGGTGGCACCATGAGGCTTGGGGCATATCCCTGCGTTCTTTCCCGTGATTCTATTGCCTATGCTGCCTATAATAAGACAGATATATCGGAGAGGCACAGGCATAGATATGAGTTTAACAACGCCTACAGAGATATATTAACAAACCGTGGAATGAAGATTAGCGGTCTGAGTCCTGATGGTCAACTTGTTGAGATAATAGAGATTGAAGATCATCCATGGTTCCTGGGCTGTCAGTTCCATCCTGAATTTAAATCAAGGCCTATTGAACCCCATCCATTATTCAAGGCCTTTATAGGAGCCTCTCTTAAGGAAAAGAGGTCTCTATTTCCCTATGTCCCTGAAGAATGACAAGGGGATAATGCTGATGAGGATTGGTAATATAGTTGTAGGAAATGGCAATCTACTTATAATTGCAGGACCTTGCGTAATCGAGAATGAGGAAATCACCTTTTATACCGCCAAGATATTGAGTGAATTTTGCAAATCCCTTGCCCTTCCCTTCATATTCAAGAGTTCCTATGACAAGGCAAACAGGTCATCCCTCACATCCTACAGAGGGCCTGGAATCGATAAGGGTCTGAGAATTCTTTTGGATGTCAGGAGTAAATTTGATATCCCTGTTATATCTGATGTCCATTCTGTTCATGAAATCAAACCTGCCTCAGAGGTGCTTGATGCCCTACAGATTCCAGCCTTCTTATGCAGGCAGACGGATTTAATCATTGAGGCATCAAAGACAGGAAAGCCTGTAAATATCAAAAAGGGGCAGTTCCTTGCGCCATGGGATGTAAAGAATATAGTAGAAAAGTTTACCTCAACGGGGAATCAAAATCTAATGATAACGGAAAGGGGGACTTCTTTTGGATACAACAACCTTGTTGTTGACTTCAGGGCCTTCCCCATAATGCGCTCCTTTGGGTACCCGGTGATATTTGATGTCACCCATAGCCTTCAACTTCCAGGCGGGCAGGGAAGTTGTTCAGGAGGGCAGAGGGAGTTTGCAGAACCCCTCGCAAGGGCAGCAGTTGCGGTTGGAGTTGATGGGCTATTCATGGAGGTTCATCCTGAACCTGACAGAGCCTTATGCGATGGGCCAAATATGATAAGATTGGCTGATATGCCCGAATTTTTAAAGGTCATTAAAGATATTCATGCCGTAACATAACATAGGGACACTTCCCATATTTCTTGACAAATTATAATGTTTCCGTTAGCATAATACTTGTGCCGAGGATTGCAAGAGTATGCGCCACAGGATATCCCCATCATATAACTCAACGGGGGAACAATAAAGATAAAACCTTTTTTGATGATGAAGACAAAAGGTTTTATCTTAATACCCTTAAACTATATAAAGATAAATGCAAAATAAAAATCCTTTCCTATTGTCTTATGGAAAATCATGTCCACATCCTTGCGGTGCCTGAAAAGGAAACATCATTGGCCAGAGGCATCGGGGGGACAAACCTTGTTTATACTCAATACATAAACCGTAAATATAGCAGGAGCGGAAGGCTATGGCAGAACCGATTCTTTTCCTCGGTAGTGGAAGAAGATACATATTTATGGGCAGTGATAAGATACATAGAGTTAAATCCTGTAAGGGCAAAGATAGTTAAGGAAGCGGAGAACTATCAATGGTCAAGTGCAAAAGCGCATATCTTGGGTGAGAAAGATGATATAATTTCAGAGGAAGGATATTTTGATATGGAAGAAATTAAATCCTACAGAGTTTTTTTAAGGCAGGAAAACGAAGAGATAAACACAACTATCAGAAAGGCAACATCCACTGGCAGGCCGCTTGGAAGCGAAAATTTCATAAGGAAACTGGAGATGATATTGAAGCGAGAACTTTTCCCTAAGAAGGGCGGTCGTCCAAAGAAGGGAAATGAATAATATGGGAAGTGTCCCTATGTTTCTTGACATAGCAAAGAGAGTTTTAAAAATTGAATCTGAGGCTGTCTCTGCTCTTACGGAAAGGCTTAACAGTGATTTTGAAAAGGCGGTCGAGATAATCTTGCAGAGCAAGGGCAGGGTCGTTGTCACGGGCATGGGGAAATCAGGGCTTGTAGGGAAGAAGATTGCAGCAACCCTTGCCTCAACAGGCACACCAGCCTTCTTCTTGCATCCTGCCGAGGCATCTCATGGCGACCTTGGTATGGTCACTTCTGATGATGTGATAATTGCGATTTCAAATAGTGGAGAGACAGAGGAACTTATAAATCTGATACCTTTTTTAAAGCGGTTTAATGTTAGTTTAATCTCCATGACAGGCAATCCTGATTCAACCCTTTCAAAGACTGCAGATGTGACACTGGATGTCTCTGTAAAGGAAGAGGCCTGTCCCATGGGTATCGTCCCGACCGCATCAACTACTGCAACTATGGCTATGGGCGATGCC
>JBKBUB010000166.1:0-3807 GCA_046290925.1 Thermodesulfovibrionales bacterium
ACTTCAGTTCTTCAATCCTCAGTGCCTCTTCTGATTGTGCTACTGCCTTTTCTGATGCATCGATTCTGTGCCCCGCCTCTTTCAATAAAGAAAGAGCATTTTTGATCTCTGTCTCTGCACGAAGTCTTGCCTGTCTGAGTTCCTCCTCTGCCCTCTCATAAAGTATCCTTTCCTTCTTTATATCTGCCGATGTCATGCCGCCGTCAAAGATATTCAAAGAGACAACAACACCTGTCTCCCAGACATCTTCTTTTCCATTCAATCCACTTCCTGCCCGGCTGCCATAATTTCCAACAACGGATATGGATGGGTATCTCTTTGAAGATGCAATGCCTATCCTTATCTTTGACTGTTCTGTTTTTTTAGCAAGTAAAACCACATCGGGCCTCGATTTTATTAATTCAGCTAAATCACCCGGCTTTATCTTTTCCTCGGCATCAAGCCTTCCTGATATGTCGGCTATCATGGATGGCTGAATCCCCATAAGAAATGCGAGGGTGTTTTTAATGCGATTGATTGCTTCCTCTGTCTTTATAAGGTTTTGTCTCTCATTTGCAAGCTGCACATCGATTCTCAAGAGCTCTATATTTGCAGCTCTACCTGTTTTTACGAGCAGTGATGTGTTGTCCTTCTGCCTCTGAAGCGCTTCTACTGATTTCTGGTATGCGGTCTTCAATTCCTTTAATTGCAAAAGCTTGTTAAAGGTATTTGCGATATTTGCTACAACATCCTGAACCGTAAAATCTCTTTTTAACTTCTGGACATCCCTTTCTATATCCGATACATTCAATTGACCACTAAGCCTGCCGCCCTCGTAAACAGGTATCTTCAGGGATATATTCCATGAATAGACTTCATCGCTGAACTTTGCAGGGATCTTTGCGCTTTGAGCAGGAATATAAGGTATATCCTGATTTTCCTTGAAATAGGCAGCATTTAAATCCAACCTTGGCAGGATGGCGCCCCGTGATGCTTTGTAACCTTCACGTGATGCCTCGATATCGAGTTCTGAAGTCCTGATTAACGGACTTTGTTTGAGTGCGATGTCTATGCAATCCTGAAGTGTGAAGATCTTACCTTCATCAGCAGAGACATTCATGGCAAAGGCCAGTACAAGAGATATGGCAAAAGCCAGTGAACAGGCCCTTTTGCTATTTCGCATCTTACATCTCCGACTTTATTAGTTCTTTAACCTTATCTGGGCTCGGCAAAGGCTTGCCCGAATGCTTGAGCTTGCCATTGACCACAAGGCCAGGGGTTGACATGGTGTACTTCATGATTTCCTGAATATCTGATACCTTCTCGATCTTTGCATCAATCCCCAGTTCCTTTACTGCCTTCTTTGCCATCTCTGCCATCTTCTCGCAATTTGCACAACCAGGACCTAAAACCTTAATCTCCATTTTTAAACCTCCTTATTTTTTCTCTTATTATCTCAACAGAAGGAACATTTGTGAGCCTTCCAGACTCGTCAACAAACATCCTTCATGAAAACCCCTCAATATTTGCAGGCTGAATCTCCTCTCCATTAATCCAAACAGATGGTGAACCTTTGATCCCTAATCTTTTTGCATCATCTTCTGTAATGCGATAAAAGTTTATATCAGCACTGTTTTTTTCAAGTTCCAGTGCCTTTGAGATATTCTCTCTTAAGGCATTTTCAGAGCCACATCTTAATGACATATAACAATCGATCTTCATCTATTTGCCTTTAAACTTCAAGTTTTGAATTTTGAATCTTAGCGGCTTTTCAACTGGCACTATCTCTGATGCTGCTATAAGCCCTGCTTTGATAATCAATAATGCAGGTATGGTCTCATAAGTATTATTACCCGCCTCAATTGTCCTACATTCCTCATCTCCACATACATCGCAGCATTTGCTCTTTCCTGTCTTTGCACTAAGCCACTCCTCAAGTGTTTTATCTCCAATCCATATCTGATTTGAAGCTAAGGGATTGGCCTTAAACTCATTAGCGCTGAGTTCTCTTTTATCAAGAATCACATCGATACCCAGTGGAGACAAGGCTTCCTTCAGTTTCTGGTAGGCCTTATCCAATTCCTTCTCTGTCCCGCTACACCTTGGACAGGTTCTGTTTTCATCACCCACAAGCCTCTGCCATCTGAGTTTAAGGGTTACCATTTTCTATTTCCCAGTGATATAATATTAAAAAAATTGAGAGGAAGAGTATGAAAAAGATAAAAATCACCGCAGAACTTATCCCAGCAGAAGAAGGTGGTTATGTAGTCTATTGCCCGGAACTCGATATCACGACCGAAGGTGACACTATTGAGGAAGCTATTGAGATGCTTAAGGATGCTGCTTCTGCATATATAGAGGTTGTCGGGATTGAAAACATTCCTTATTTTTCCGACAAAACTATTAAACAAGAACTCGAGCTTCTGATGAATGGATAAATTACCGTCTATCTCAGGTAAAGTGCTGGAAAAGGATGGCTTCCGATTAGTAAGACAAACAGGCTCACACAGGATATACCAAAAAATAACTGACGAAGGGTGTATTACTATCCCTGTTCCAGTCCATACAAATAAACCTCTTAAAAAGGGAACCTTGTATAATATCCTTAAAAAGGCTGGTATAACAAAAGAACGTTTAAGATTTTTGCTTACCCTCCTGTTTGGATAATTCATAGTTTTACAATATCGCATTGAACAAATACCCCACGGTCATGATAGTTACTGTCATGATACCAACAAATACCGCAAGCAAAGGCAACTTCAAGACCTTCCTCAGGATTATCATCTCCGGCAGCGAAAGTGCAGTCACTGCCATCATAAAGGCAAGCACTGTACCCATACTCATGCCCTTTTCCATGAGTGCATAAACAATGGGGAGGACACCTGCTGCATTGGAATAAAGGGGAACTCCTAATGCCACAGCCACAGGAACGGCAAAGGGATTTCCTTTACCTGCATAATTTGCCAGAAAATCCTCCGGCACATAGCCATGTATAAAACCACCTATGCCAATGGCAATAATAATAAAGAGCCAGACCCTTTTGAGGATATCAATAGTATTCCATCTTGCATATTCAAGCCTTTCCTTGAATGATTTGCTCTCAACCTCCATTGTCTGACCTGTCTTGAATTTATAGACATACTCTTCTACCCATTTTTCGAGTTTCAGTTTTCCAATGATAAAACCCCCCAGTATTGCCACGAGAAGACCCGTCCCGATATAGATTGCTGTAATCTTCCACCCGAAAAGCCCCCAGAGAAGGACAACAGCAACCTCATTCACCATTGGTGATGATATTAGAAATGAAAATGTCACACCAAGTGGCACTCCTGCCTCAACAAAGCCAATAAAGAGCGGCACTGCTGAACAGGAGCAGAAGGGGGTTACCACTCCGAGCAGCGCCGCAAGGATATTACCTATAAATTCTTTTTTATGCGATAGAATCTTTCTAGTCTTCTCTGGAGGGAAGAAACTCCTGATTATGGATACAATGAATATGATAACCGAAAGAAGCATGAATATCTTTATGGTGTCGTATATAAAGAATTCTATAGCATCACCGAGCCGTGAGCCATGCTCAAGCCTTATAAGGCTATATGTAACATATGACGCAAACTCTTTAAGCATCTTATGCCTCCAAATGATTATTTTAATATATAAACAAAATTTGATATGTTTGTCAAGGGAAATTTTTGATAACTGTAAAATAGGCAATCTGATAAAATATATTATGATGTTATTTTTTAAGCAATACCAGGCAGGATAAGCGTTGAAGAGTTTAAGAATATTGTAAAGGATATTCCCCCTGACAAGATTGTTCTTGATGTG
>JBKBUB010000167.1:0-3795 GCA_046290925.1 Thermodesulfovibrionales bacterium
ATGTTATAAGCAACACTTTTTAGGTCACTTTGAATTAGTCGATAGGGGGTGTGGGATTGAGGATTTATTAGATTTTTGTCCTTTTCAGCCTGCCCATCGTTCCTATCGGCAGTGCTCGTAGTATTGAAATTTATCTATAGAATCTGTTATTGTATTTTTTCATTCAACAGGAGCTAAGTAGTTTAGGTTTGTGACATTAAGTTTGTACGGGAACCAGGGGGTTGACAAATTTTAAATTCTCTGGTAAGCTTTCAAAGTTTTCCCGTGAAAACCTCTAAATCACTTTTTAGTGATAATTGTCATTGAATTTTTGGAGGAAAAGTGCCAACTATAGCACAGTTAGTTAGACAGGGTCGTAAAAAGGTGGAGGAAAAGACCAAGAGTCCGGCCCTTAAGGGATGTCCTCAGAAACGGGGAGTTTGTGTTAGGGTTTATACCACAACCCCCAAAAAGCCAAACTCTGCCCTTAGAAAGGTTGCAAGGGTCAGGCTCACTAACGGGATGGAAGTCACTGCTTATATCCCTGGTGTTGGACATAATCTTCAGGAGCATTCAATTGTTATGATCAGAGGTGGCAGGGTAAAGGACCTGCCAGGGGTAAGATACCATATTATAAGGGGTACCCTCGATGCAGCAGGTGTTGCTGACAGGCGGAGGGGAAGGTCTAAGTATGGTGCTAAGAGACCAAAATAGAGGGAGTGGATTCAAATGCCGAGAAGAAGAGTAGCTGAAAAAAGGGATATATTACCTGATCCCAAATATAACAGTAAGATCGTTAGCAAATTTATAAATGTCATGTTAGAGGACGGAAAGAAGTCTATAGCTGAAAGGATCTTCTACGGAGCCTTTGATATTATAAAGGAGAAAACAGGGCAGGACCCTCTTAAGGTATTCAAGACCGCTTTAGATAATGTAAAGCCGGTGATTGAGGTAAAACCAAGAAGGGTGGGTGGTGCCACATATCAGGTACCTGTAGAGATAAGACCCCAGAGGAGAACGGCCCTTGCCCTTAGATGGATAATAAAGTATGCAAGGGAGAGAAACGAGAAGACAATGAAGGAAAGATTGGCGGGGGAGCTTCTCGATGCCTTTAATAACACCGGTGCTTCCATCAAGAAGAAGGAAGACACCCATAGAATGGCAGAGGCTAATAAGGCCTTTGCCCATTATAGATGGTAAGAAAGAGGAAAGAGGAGTACAGAGTTGGAAAGAGTTCCCTTAGAAAAAACACGCAATATCGGAATCATGGCACATATAGATGCAGGGAAAACCACGACAACAGAAAGGATTCTTTATTATACTGGTGTAACCTATAAAATAGGAGAAGTCCATGAAGGAACGGCTGTCATGGACTGGATGGTTCAGGAACAGGAAAGGGGTATTACTATTACATCAGCTGCTACAACCTGTTTCTGGAAGGACCACAGAATAAATATTATAGACACGCCCGGCCATGTTGACTTTACAATCGAAGTAGAAAGGTCATTAAGGGTTCTTGATGGTGCCGTTGCTGTTTTTGATGCTGTGGCAGGTGTTGAGCCACAATCTGAAACTGTATGGAGGCAGGCAAATAAATACGGAGTTCCCAGGATAGCCTTTATGAACAAGATGGATAGAGTAGGAGCAGACTTTTTTATGAGTGTTAAGACCATGATAGATAGACTGGGAGCTAATCCTGTCCCTATTCAGATACCGATAGGTGCTGAGGATAAGTTCAGGGGACCGATAGACCTTGTCAGGGGTAAGGCTATTTATTTTGATGACGAAACCCTTGGCGCCAAGTATGTAGAGGATGAGATCCCACAAGAACTCCTACCGAAGGCAAGGGAGTACAGGGAAAAGATGCTCGAGGCCCTTGCTGATGTGGATGAGAATATAATGGAGAAGTTCTTAGGTGGAGAGGAGATTACAGAAGAGGAGATTAAGAGGGCTATAAGGAAGGGGACTATCGAGATGCGAATAACCCCTGTCTTATGTGGCTCTGCCTTTAAGAATAAAGGTGTACAGATGTTGCTCGATGCCATAGTAGATTATCTACCATCCCCACTCGATATCCCACCTGTAAGAGGTACGAATCCCTCCGATGGCAGCGAGATAGAAAGAAAGGCAAGCCCTGACGAACCTTTTGCTGCTTTAGCCTTTAAGATAATGACAGACCCTTATGTTGGACAACTAACCTTTATAAGGGTTTATTCAGGCGTCTTGAGCGCAGGTTCTTATGTATATAATTCCACAAAAGATACCAAAGAGAGGATCGGCAGGCTGCTCAGGATGCATGCAAATAAAAGGGAGGAAGTAAAGGAGGTAGCGGCAGGGGACATTGCGGCCGCTGTTGGTCTTAAGAACACCCTGACAGGTGACACCCTCTGCGATGAAAAGGCACCGATCATCCTTGAGGCAATAGAGTTCCCAGAACCTGTCATATCGGTGGCCATTGAGCCCAAGACAAAGGCAGATCAGGAAAAACTCTCCCAATCCCTCGCAAAGCTTGCCCAGGAAGACCCTTCCTTCAGGGTTTCCTTTGATGAAGAGACAGGGCAGACCATAATAGCAGGTATGGGCGAACTTCATTTAGAGATAATAGTTGATAGGTTATTAAGGGAGTTTAAGGTAAGTGCTAATGTGGGTAAGCCACAGGTTGCTTATAAAGAAACCATAAGGGCAGCAGCAAAGGCAGAAGGCAAGTTTGTGAGGCAGAGTGGTGGAAGAGGACAGTATGGACATGTTGTTATCGAGATTGAGCCTGCTGAGACAGGCAAGGGCTTTGAGTTTGTAAATAAGATTGTTGGTGGAACTATACCTAAGGAATATATCCCAGCGGTCGAAAAGGGTATAAAAGAGGCATTGGATTCTGGTGTCCTTGCTGGTTATCCTGTTGTGGATGTTAAGGCAACTTTGTTTGATGGCTCCTATCATGAAGTGGACTCCTCAGAAATGGCCTTTAAAATCGCAGGCTCCATGGCCTTTAAAGAGGCTGCAAAGAAGGCAAAGCCTGTACTCCTTGAGCCGATAATGAGCGTTGAGGTTGTTACACCTGAAGAATATATGGGTGATGTAATGGGTGACCTGAATGCAAGAAGGGGAAAGATTCAATCAATGGAAAAGAGGGGGAATTCTCAGGTTATCAGGGCCGAGGTTCCTCTGTCAGAGATGTTTGGTTATGCCACTGACCTGAGGTCGAAGACCCAGGGAAGGGCTACATATACAATGCAGTTTTCAAGATACGAAGAGGTTCCAAGGAATATAAGTGATGCAATAATAGCAAAGGTAAAAGGTGAATAATTAAGGAGGAATTATGGCAAAGGCTAAGTTTGAGAGGGTAAAGCCTCATGTAAATGTAGGGACGATAGGGCATGTAGACCATGGGAAGACGACACTAACGGCAGCGATAACGAAGGTACTGGCGATGAAGGGGTTAGCGCAGTACAGGGCCTATGATTCGATAGACAATGCGCCTGAGGAGAAGGCGAGGGGTATAACTATAGCGACGGCTCATGTAGAGTATGAGACGGACAAGAGGCATTATGCCCATGTAGACTGTCCAGGTCATGCTGACTATGTAAAGAACATGATAACAGGGGCGGCGCAGATGGATGGGGCGATACTTGTAGTATCGGCAGCAGATGGGCCGATGCCACAGACGAGGGAACACATACTACTTGCTCGGCAGGTAGGCGTGCCATACATAGTGGTATTCATGAACAAGACTGACATGGTAGATGATCCTGAGTTACTGGACTTAGTGGAGCTTGAGGTAAGGGAGCTATTATCGAAGTATGGATTTCCTGGCAATGA
>JBKBUB010000168.1:0-3784 GCA_046290925.1 Thermodesulfovibrionales bacterium
ACTATTGCATTGCTTAACAGTTTTGAGTTTTCAGAAGATGTTAAAAAGGCGATTATACATCACCACGAGAGATTTGACGGTACAGGGTATCCCGAAGGTTTAAAGGGCGAAGAAATACCTCTGGTTTCAAGGGTTCTTTCGGTCGTTGACTCTTTTAATGCCATGGTTTCTGATAGACCTTATAGGGATAAACTTTCCCCAGTGGATGCACTTCAGGAGATAAAGAGACAATCTGGAACCTTTTATGATCCTAAGATAGTTAATGCCCTAACTATGATCATAGAAGCTTAAAACCTTCTGTTACTGAAAGAGACAAAAGATTTATTTTGTATCTAAAAGATACAGATTAAAGAAGCTTACTTATTATCTTTAAATTATAGATTCTATTTTTCATCATATTTTTCACCTTATTTTTGGCTATTTAACCCAAACGTTGCAAAAACTATCTGATATTTGGTTAATAGGTGAATAGGCTGAAGGCTGAAGAAATAGGCTATAGGCTGAAGGCTGAAGTTACTCCTTAAGCCTATCGCCTAAAGCCTTAAGCCTATCACCCATTTATTTGAGGCATGCCAGCCTCTGAATTTATGCAACTGGTGGGTTAAGACTCCTGGTTTTCGTGCTCGTGATAAGCACGGTTTTTGCAATACTTATAAAGGAGGTGTTTTAAGGTGTATAAGAATGACGGATTCCCATTTGGGAAAGTGTCTGCTGGTTTCTTATCAGGAAGAAATATGAAGTCTTTGATAAGGATATTGCACAATGAACTTTATGGTGGATTGATTGTCCTTTTTATTTTTATTTTACTTCTTTTGAGTTCCTGCGGAGGGAAAAGCGAAATAAAGTCAGAGGCCTTTCAGACTTTCCAGGCAAGCTCTAAGAGTGACATATTAAATACAGAATTATCACAAAAGGTTGTTGAATTCAGGAAGACCTTTACAGTTGCTGATTACAAGGTTGGTCCTGAAGATCTTCTCGAGATAGATGTCTTTCGAGTGCCAGAGTTAAAGACAGCAGTCAGGGTCAGTGCAACAGGTTTTATTCAATTGCCTCTTATAGGAAAGATTGAGGTCTCAGGAAGGACAGTGGCAGAGGTCGAGGCAGATATATCAGAGAGATTGAAGAAATATATTACAGAACCTGCTGTGAGCATCTTTGTGAAGGAATACAGGAGTCAGCCCATCTCAGTGCTTGGGTCAGTTAAGAACCCAAACATCTTTTATGTAACAGGGCAGAAATATCTGCTGGACATGATCTCTTTAGCAGGTGGCCTTACACAGGAGGCAGGTGATGTATGCATAGTGCAGAGAACCACTGAATCTGGTGGTAATACATCTAAAGTTGAAAAGATCGTTATAGATCTTAACGAATTGCTCGTAAACGGACAATCGGAATTAAATATTCCCCTTATTGCCGGAGATGTTATACATGTGCCCAAGAGCGGTATATTCTTTGTTGATGGTGCTGTTCATAGCCCTGGCTCTTTCCAGATCAAGGGAAAGACCACGCTCGTTCAGGCCCTCAGTATGGCAAAAGGGCTTGATTATGTGGCATCTCCGTCAGATATAAGGATATTCAGAGACAATGGTAAATCAGAAAGGGATGTTATACTGGTTGATTATGATGCGATACTTTCAGGTAACAAGCCTGACATAGAAATAAAAGATAAGGATATTATAATCGTCTCTAAAAGTGGTATAAAGAGCTTCTTTAAAGGTCTCGCAACAAGTCTTAATTTTGGCATCTTCAGCCTTGGAAAGGGATTTTAGATGGATAACGGAGCAAAGAATAACCAGTATCTGAAACCATACGAGCCCCACGATCTGCCACCGTCTACATATATAAGGTACCTCGCTGCAGAAAAGAAAGAAGAGGTTCACCTCAGGGATTATATCAGTGTTATAATTAAAAGAAAGTGGTATGTTGTTGCATTTTTGGTATCTGCTGTTATTACGACCATGGCGATAACCCTAATGATGGCGCCGGTTTACAAGTCTACCGTCGTGATCAAGATAGATAAGGAAGACCCAAATATTCTATCTTTTAAGGGGGTTGAGATTACAAGACCAGGTCCTGATTATTACACAACACAGTATGAACTGCTTAAGAGCAGGACTTTAGCTGAAAAGGTAATAAAGAAACTCGATCTTCATAAGAATAAAGACTTTGTACCTGTTGAGGATGATCTAACTAAGATTAAGAGGACCTTTGTAAATATTGTTAGTTTACCTGTCGAATGGCTAAACTCACTTCAACAAAAATCACAAGGCGAAATGGCAAAAAGCGATATTGTACCGAGGAGCGATGTACCAGAGTGGGCAATAAATTCATTGATTAGCAGAATAGAGGTGAACCCTGTAAAAAATTCTCAATTGGTTAAGGTAAGCTTTGAGTCAAATAAGCCTGATTTGTCAGCAACAGTAACAAACGCAATTGCTGAATCATTTATTGAGTATGACCTCGAAAGCAGAGTAGATGCCAGTAAAGAGGCAAAGAACTTTCTATCAAAACAGATAGAGATAGCAACTGCAAAGGTAGAGGCATCCGAAAAGGCCATGAACGAGTATTCATCTAAGAATGAGATAATTTTTATTGATAGCAATAAATCGAGTATTCTTAATCAAAAGCTCGCAGAGGTCTCTACAGCATTAAATGCTGTGACTACAGAAAGGATGCAGAAGGAGGCGCTTCTTAAGGAGGTCAGGGGGAACGGCTTTGAAAACCATGTTATATTGAATAATCCCCTTATTCAGGGGCTGAAGAGCCAACATGCCACGCTCGAGGCAGAATATTTTAATCTCCTCAAGACCTATACACCTGATTATCCAAAGATGAAGAATCTCAAAAGTCAGATGGATGCAATTAAAGATAGGATAGAGAAGGAAAAGGCTAGTATCATAAAGTCAATCGAGTCGGATTATAACGCAGCCCTGAAGAAAGAGGCAAATTTAACGAGGGCTGTTGATTCTATCAAGAGAAAGGTCCTCGGATTCCAGGAAAAGGCGGTTCAGTACCAGATACTTAAGAGGGAGGTGGATGTTAATAAGGAATTACTTAATAATCTCTTGCAGCGATTAAATGAGGTTAGTGTTGCGGCAATGAGCAGGGCAACGAATATACAGATAGTTGATAGGGCCGTATATCCCAGGGTGCCTTTTAAGCCGAATAAAGGTATGAACCTTCTGCTTTCGATCCTCTTTGGATTGATGGGTGGTGTAGGACTTGCCTTTCTCGTTGAATATTTCGACAACACTGTTAGGGATGCAAAGGATATAGAGAAGTCCATACAACTCCCTTCGCTTGGAATGATTCCATTACAGAAAGATATTACAACTTCGAAACGGCCTCAGATCGTATATTCAAAGGAGAAAAATCCTGTTGCAGAGATTTTCAGATCAATAGGGACATTTATATTGCTTTCAAAGGCATCGGAGCCACCCAAAAGCATTCTCGTGACAAGTCCTGGGGAAAAAGAAGGAAAGTCAACAGTTTCGCTTAATATTGCCGTCGCCCTGGCAGAATCACTTGGTAACGGTATAATCGTAGATGCCGATTTGAGAAAACCTAAACTTCATAGCGCTTTTAATATCGATAATAAGATTGGCCTCTCCACCTTTCTTTCAGGAAATCTTGATTCTATAGCAGATGGTAAATTGATAAAGACGACCCATGTTAAGGGGATCAATATCATTACATCAGGGCCGATTGCCCCAAATCCTGCTGAGTTACTCTTTTCTGAAAGGATGCGGGCATTAATGGATGATTTATGCTCTCGGTTTAACTT
>JBKBUB010000169.1:0-3777 GCA_046290925.1 Thermodesulfovibrionales bacterium
GCCTCGACCTCCAGGCACAGATGGCACATATATTAATTATCCCTGCCATGACCCTTGAAATAAAAACTCAAAATCCTTTCAAGATTATTCACTATGCTTTCCTTCGCATTTATTATAAAGATTTTACCTTCAATCTGAAAGAGTTCCTTTTCAATCCTTTTGATCTCGACCTTATCAGGCTGACTGAGGATTGCAGCACGGGCCTCAGCAGACCTCTTTTTAAATTCATCCTCAAACATCGGAACTATTTTATCCTTCATCCTCAATTCCGTGTCCATAAAAAAGATAGCGATCTCAGGTTTGAGATCTGTTATCCTGTTTAAGAAGGCTGCTATCTCCCTGTCATAGATCTGTTTTGGTGGTGACGACTTGATTTCCATATAAAGGATTGAACCATTTATCTTTGAGATGAGGTCATAATCTCCTCCAACAATAGGTCTCTTAAACCTCACACCCCATATTGTATCAGCCTCAAACTCCCTTTTTAGTGTCTCTGCCATAAACCACTCGAGGGTTGGGCCAAAGCTTTTAATGGGCCTTTTTATGAGACGATATCTGTCATCTGTCTTCTCAACAAGGCTAAAATCGAGGAGAACCTTTATATAGTCTTCCGTGACCTCTGCCGTTGCATAACGAGTTACATCTCTCAAGGTAAATCCTTCCTGATGCTTTATCACGTCCCTCAGAAAGAGCCTGAAGGAATATTTATGAAGCAATCTATAATAATCATCAATATATTTATCCATCGGGATAAGGAGATCATCATGAGGTTCCTTTTTGTATACCTTGAACCCTCTTCTCCTGAGTAGTACCTGCAATGAAGGGGTTAAGTCTCTCAGGGCCTTTCTAAGCCTCTTTACCTCTGACCTTAAAAAGGCAAGATCCTCAGGGCCTTTTTCCTTAATCATGATTCATTTTCATTCATATCTTATCACAGGTCATTTTTACAAGAGACTGCACCCATTTATATAAATAATGATTCCCCTTCTTTAAATCATCTATCGAACCGAGGTCTTTTAATGTCCTGATCTCACGGTCTCTTATCTTACCGATGAAACCCTTAAGGACACCCTCTTCATAGAGGGTATAAAGACAGTAGGTCTCTTTGAGAAACCATGGTCTTTTTTTGATCACAAAGGCAACCTTCCTTGCCTTCAAAGTATCACCATCTATGACCTCTGGCTGATTTACTGTATATTCCATCTCAAGGCCGAGGGATTCGTTCATCTTCTCAATCTCCTGCGGTATACCCTTAATAAAGACAGACCCCCAGAAAGGATCTATTTCGAGGAAAGTTTTATTCAATGTACTCATCTCATACCTCCTATACATTGTTAAGCATATGACCGAGTTTCTTTTTCTTTGTCTTTAGATAAATGATATTGCTTTCATGGGGTCTTGTCTCGATGGGCACCCTCTCGACCACCTTTAAGCCATAACCTTCAAGACCTACAATCTTCTTAGGATTGTTGGTCATGAGTTTCATCCTCCTGACACCCAGGTCAAGGAGTATCTGGGCACCTATTCCGTAATCCCTGAGGTCAGGCTTGAACCCGAGTTTCAGATTGGCCTCAACAGTGTCAAGCCCTCTATCCTGAAGTTCGTATGCCTTCAACTTATTAGCAAGGCCTATACCGCGGCCTTCTTGCCTCATATAAAGGATTACTCCTTTCCCTGCCCTGTCAACCATTTCCATTGCCTTATGGTGTTGTTCACCACAGTCACACCTCTTTGATGAGAAGACATCCCCTGTCAGACACTCGGAATGGACCCTCACAAGTATTGGTTCATCCTTTATCTCCCCCTTAACGAGTGCTATGTGGATGTTTGTGTCCAGGTCATTTGCATAGGCAATAGCCCTGAAGTCGCCAAAATCGGTCGGCAACTTAACATCAGCAACCCTTCTGACAAACCTCTCTGTTCTGATCCTGTAATTAATAAGGTCCTTTACCGTGATTATCTTGAGGTTATGTCTCTTTGAGAACTCCATTAATTCAGGTACCCGGGCCATCGTCCCATCATCATTCATGATCTCGCAGATAACCCCTGCAGGGTAAAGCCCTGCAAGCCTGGCAAGGTCCACAGAACCCTCTGTCTGGCCCGCCCTCTGGAGAACTCCCCCTGGCTTAGCCCTTAAGGGGAAAACATGACCTGGCTTTGCAAGGTCTTCAGGTTTGGTCTTGGGATCAATGGCAGTGAGGATAGTCGTTGCCCTGTCAGCAGCAGATATTCCTGTTGTCACGCCTTTTTTTGCCTCAATCGAGACTGTAAAGGCAGTACCAAAAGATGAGGTATTTTCATCTGTCATCATTTGTAGCTTCAATTCTTCAACCCTCTGAGGTGTAAGGGAAAGACATATTAAACCCCTTCCATACTTTGCCATGAAATTTATAGCTGCTGGTGTAACCTTCTCAGCAGCCATGCATAGATCCCCTTCATTCTCCCTGTCTTCATCATCAACGAGGATAACCATCTTCCCTTTAGCAATATCTTCAATAGCCTCATCGATTGTATTGAATTTATACTTTTGCATCTTTTTTAACCTCCTTTCTGAGGCTATGAGTTGTAATCCGTAATGAGCGACCGTGATGAGGTGCCTTCGCCCATTTCCCTCAACCCATTACCATTGCACACCGAATAATGATTATCTATGTTAAAGCCTTCAACTATATAAACCCTGCTTTTGTCAGCATATCAAGCAAGCCCTTATCTTTACTTTCGCCCTTTTTCAAAAATTTTGCAACATACTTACCTATTATATCAGCCTCAAGATTAACTGTATCACCGACATTTTTTAAGCCTATAGTTGTAACTTTTTCTGTATGTGGAATTATGACAACAGAGAATTCCCTATCCGACACATCAACCACAGTAAGGCTTATGCCATCTATTGCAACGGATCCCTTTTCAACGAGAAGGCCTGTTATCTCTTCAGGTGCAGAAATAACAATCTTAAAGGCATCACCGAGCCTTTCCCTTGACTTAATTATGCCAATGCCATCCACATGGCCTGTAACAAAATGACCACCCAGCTTTCCGTCAGGTCTAAGGGCCGGCTCAAGATTTACCCTATCACCCTTTCTTAATTGGCCGAGATTTGTTGAGCGCAACGTCTCGTAAGATATATCAAAGGAGAGGACAGAACCCTTTTTCTCTACAACGGTCAGGCATACACCATTAATAGATATGCTGTCCCCTATCTCGGCATCATGCGAGATTATATCTGATCTGACACTCATAGTCCCCCCTGACGCCCTTCTATTAAAGGATGCAACCTCACCCATCTCAATGATTATACCTGTAAACATTACTCCTCTATATCGATATTGAAATTAATCTCCCTCTGATAAAGCCCTAGGATATCGACATTGACAGACCATGAGGTCTGAACCCTTATCGTTTCCCCTCTCTTCGTAACCTCAATATCTTCTCTTTCTATTGGTATCTTGAGAGATTTTGCTGCCTCATACACATCCGTTTTGATCTTTTCTGTATTTCCCAGTCCAACACGTGCAAGTTCCTTAACCTCGTCCTTGAATGCAGAGTATCTGTAATAGGGGATCCCAAACTGAAAACCTGCATAGATCAAAAAGGCAAGGATCAGGAGGCAGAGAATTGGCTTGATAAAACCCCTCTTGTTTAATAAGCCTTTCATCTTATCAACTTGCCTATCCTCTCGAGCCTCGGCAGGTGTCTCTTACCATCCCAGGACCAGTAGATGATCAATGCCTTACCCCTGATCTCCTTCATGTCAACATAGCCCCAGTATCTGCTGTC
>JBKBUB010000016.1:0-12765 GCA_046290925.1 Thermodesulfovibrionales bacterium
CTTCCGCCTCCCGCCTTCAGCCTATTCACTTCCGTCTCTATCCCCTTTAATCCCCTGATCAACAGGGTTGTTACAATAAAGCATATGAGAGAGCCTATTGTAATCGCCCTGTCAGCACCGATGATGTCTGCTATCAATCCAATTAGAGAATTCCCAATAGGTGATAGGCCAAGAAAGAGAAGTGTGTAAACACTCATCACCCTTCCTCTTAATTCATCAGGCACTGTGAGTTGAACAAAGCTGTTTCCGAGGGCAAGAAAGGTCACGATCCCCCAGCCTGTAAATATAAGTATTATAAGGGAAGCAGTGTAATAACGGGATACGGAAAAGGCCATGAGGGAAAAGGAAAAGACGAGCGCTGCTATGGACATAAGAATACCTTTGGCCCTTATCTCTCCCCTGTAGGCTATGATAAGGGCTGCTGTGAAGGCACCGATGCCTGATGCCCCCCCGAGATAGCCAAGCCCCTTTGCCCCAACCATCAGGATATCCTCAGCAAAGACAGGGAGGAGGGTAACAAAGGGGATGCCGAAGAGAGAAAATGTAGCTACAAGCACCATGGTCCTCAGGATATCCTTATTTCCACTTATAAATCTGAGCCCTTCTCTTAGGTCCTTAAAGTAGGTGAATAGGTGAATCGGTGAATGGGTGAATTTTTTTTTCTCTTCACCGATTAACCTCTTCACCCCTTCACCTTTAATCCTTATCAGGGCGATAATTGCAGCAAGGAAACTCAGGGCATTTATATAAAAACATGTGGCTACGCCTGTGTAGGCTATTGCAAAGCCTGCTATTAAGGGACCTAAAATTCTGGCTCCATTGAAGGCAGCAGAATTGAGGGCAATGGCATTTGTGAGGCGTCCTCGCTGAACCATCTCGATCAGAAAGGATTGACGTGCTGGCAGGTCAAAAGCATTAATTATGCCCAATGAAAAGGCGATCACGATTATATGCAATGGCGTTATTATCTTAAAGTCCGTCATTATGCCAAGGAGTAAGGCAGGTAAGATGGAGAGGCTCTGTGTGATTATAAGAAGTTTCTTCTTTCTGAACCTGTCGGCAGCTACACCTCCCAAAAGTGTAAACAACAGCACTGGAAGGGAAGATGCAGTGGCTACAATGCCAAGGTAGAAGGGAGACTTTGTGAGGGAATAGACAAGCCAGCCTTGCGCAGTAGATTGCATCCATGTACCTGAGAAGGATATGACCTGACCTATCCAGAAGACCCTGAAATCCCTTATATAGAGGGCGGGAAACCTCTGATGGTTATTGTTTCTCATTTATTCTCACTCTCCTCGGCACCAAGCCTTATAACCTCCTCCCTCAATCTATCTGCAAAAAACTGGTATTCGTCACTTGTAACAGGCCTTGTTAAGAAATCAATCTCCCCAGGATAAAGGGGCTTCCCAAAGGTAACCCTTATCCTCCCGAATCTTGGTATCCTCGCCCCTCTCGGAAGGACATGGAATGTTCCCTCAATACGGGTCGGGACAACAGGGATATTACTTTTTATGGAAAGAACACCAATACCCTTTTTAAATTCCATTATATTTCCATCAAAGCTCCGTCCACCTTCGGGAAAGATACAGAGAGAACATCCCTTTCTGATTAATGTAGAGGATGTTTCTAATGCACGGCTCAGAAATGTCTCGGGATCAATCGGGATAACATGGGCAAGTCTTCCAAAGAGTGAAGTTAGTCTCCCCCTGAAATACCTCTGAAAACCCTGAAAAAAAAGTCGGCTGAATATGTGATAAGGGACTGAGGAGGCGATAACAAACCCATCGAGGTAACTGGAATGATTTGGCGCTATTATAAAGGGATGCTCAGGGATGTTTTTAACACCCTTCACATGGAGCCCAAAAAAGACCCTTAATAATGTTCGGATGAGGCATAGCAGAAGAAAAACTATGGACTTCTCAAAATACCCCTGATAAAAACCTATACTTTTTAATTCCTTTTCAGGTTCTACCGGACCGACCCTTTCTCCCTTCTTTATCTCCTCTCTGAGCCTGATTATCAAATTCCCTATGCTAACAATCTCCGAGGTGAAGCCTTCAGGCAATTTCAAGTCGAAGGCCTCCTCGAGTAGGCCTTCCAGTTCGATTCTCCTCAATGAGTCGAATCCAAGGTCGAGTTCAAGATTATCCTCCAGTTGAATAGGGATATCTTCCCTTATAAGGGACCTTACGCACTCAGCTACCTTGTTGCTAAGTTCATCCGCCTTTATCCTCGGATCTTCTCCCCTTACCCTGGGGACCTTTTTTGATCTGTATATATCATATATAAGGTATCTCCTTAATTTGCCCAGTGCTGTTCGGGGAAGAGGTTCGGTGTGAACAGTAAATCCCTTTATCCTCATATGAGGAGGCAGTTTCATCGAAACCTGGTTTATCTCCCATTTAAGTGCCTCCTGGAGATTGGCTATCCTTGCCTTTTTCATATATTCGAAATCAGGAACTATAATTCCATGCAGAGATTCAATGAGACCTTTCTCCTCAAGTCCAAAGACGCATATCTCCTTTATAAGAGGTATCCTGAGGTATTCCCTTTCTACATCCTCAGGATAGACATTCTTGCCCGAACTCAGGACTATTACCTCCTTAACCCTTCCTGTTATGAAGAGATAGCCATCTCTGTCAATGTAGCCAAGATCACCTGTCCTTAACCAGCCATCCATAATTGTCCTCGCTGTCTCCTCAGGGTTCTTAAAGTAGCCTTCCATGACCATTGGCCCCTTGATAGCTATCTCACCTTCCCCTGATTCAGAAGGGTTAATGATCTTTATTTCCACATTAGGGAGTGGTTTCCCAGCAGAACCTGGTTTCCTCTTTTCTATGGGATTGAATGTAACGATCGGAGATGTCTCTGAAAGGCCGTATCCTTCGAGGACAGTAAAACCAAGGGCCTCGAGGTCATTGAAGACAGAGGGGTCGAGACGGGCCCCTCCACTGGTAAAGAATCTGAATTGGGGACCGAGTTTTTTATGGATTGACCTGAAGATTATCCTCCCCGCATTTATATCAAATCTTCTCCTTAAATACCTGCTCAACCTTAGGAGAATCCTGAGAGACTTATGGGCAGGGGCGGGTAATTTTTCAAATCTTCTCAATATGCCATCTCTTATCATCTCGAGGACCTGCGGTACGCCAACGAGGACTGTTGCCTTCTTTTCCTTGATAGTAGAAAGCATTTCCGGACCTTTCAGGGACGGAGGATATGTGATTGAGGCACCTATAATAATAGGCACCAGGAGGGTGCACATAAAGGGATAGGTGTGATGAAGGGGCAGGATCGAAAGGACATTATCCCTTTCATTGACAATACCTGCCTTGAGTGCGGCCATCGCATCAGAACAAAAGTTCCTGTGGCTCAGCATGACACCCTTTGGTCTTCCTGTCGTACCCGAGGTATAGATTATGGAGGCTAAGTCAGAATCCTCTACCCTACCAGGGTGGGACTGGTAGGATTGTTCTATCCCGCATATCTGCTTGAATAAGTCTGAATCAACACTTATACCCCTTTTCCCTCCCGGCACAGACACAGAGGTTCTTTCACTGAAGAATAAGAAGGATGCCTCAGAATCATTAATGAGATTTTCAATCTCCTCCTGGGTTGACCGAACATCAATCGGTACCGCTATCGCACCACTTGCAACGACTCCAAAATAAATGATCCCCCATTCAGGTCTGTTTTCGAGTATTATTGCTACTCTTTCACCTTTTTTTATTCGGACTTCCTGGTCTAAGTAAGCAGAGATATTTCTTACAGACCTGCCAAGGTCCTGGTACGTGATGGTTTTCCATTCACGATCAAAGTAATTGAAGGCTATGTTGTCTTTGTGTTTTTCTAAAGATGCCTGGAAAAGGTCAGGAATAGTCATATAAATTAGATGCGTCTACTGATTTCTGTAATTGCCTCTTGAGCTATCTCTCTAACATTATAATCTGGGTCATTCAGAAGGGTCATAAGATAAGGGATGCTTTCATCACCTCCTATGATGCCGATAAGATAGGCCACATCGCCCCTGACTACAGGATTGTCGTCCTTCAGGTATTTGAGCAGATTCGGTATCGCCTTCTTGATATTTCCATTGTCCTCAACTGAAAGGGTTTCTACAAGGGCAGTGATGCCGAGCCTCACCCTTATCCGCTCATCCCTTATCAGGTCTGCTATCATATAATAAAGGTCACTGTCATGTTTGAACATATCTATGATATTTTCGAGAAAGCCCTTCTCCATATAATCTGCTATCATTTCTCTGAGTTCGGTATTATCCATTTGAATATAATAACATAGTTTATAGTTCATAGCTCATGGCTCATAGCTCTTGGTAATTAGCTCATGGCTCTTAGCTCATAGCTCGTAGCTATGAACGATGAACTATGAACTATGAGCTATGAACTATGTTTTATTATTAGCAATTTGAGATATTTTGACAGAGAAATAGGCTCTATGATAAATTATCGAAAATCTTACGGTATGAGGAATCTATGAATATACAGATCACATCAAGGGGGATTGAACTAAGTAAACTTCAGAAGGAAGAGATAAGGGGAAAAATAGACCGACTCGGCAGATATTACGAAAGGATTATGAGGTGTAGGGTCGTGGTGGAGGCACCACACAGGCATAAACATGAGGGGCGGCAATTCAGGGTATGTATCGAGATGAGAGTCCCTGGTGAGGACATTATAGTAAAGAGACAATTAAATGAAGACCTTGATATCGCTTTAAGGGATGCCTTTGATGCGGCTCGAAGAGAGATAGAAGATTATGTGAGGAGGCAAAGGGGAGTTGTAAAGTATCACGAGGAACCTCCACAGGGAAGAATAACAAGCCTGTTCCTCAACGAAGGTTATGGCTTTTTAACAACATTAGACGGAAGGGAAATATATTTTCATAAAAATAGCGTGATAAACCGTGATTTCTCACAACTTAAGACAGGTATGAGGGTGAGATTTGCAGAGGAAGAAGGGGATAAGGGGCCTCAGGCCAGTAGCGTAACTATCATTGAATAGTCATGTACATTGTAAGTGCCTGCCTTGCCGGGATAAACTCAAGATACGATGGGAAAAACCTTAAGGATGAAGACATTGTAAGGCTTATTGCCTCTGGAGAGGCTATGCCGCTCTGCCCTGAACAACTCGGAGGATTGCCTACACCGAGGGTGAGGATAGATTTTAGAAATGGTGATGGTAAGGATATTGTTTCAGGGCTTGCAGGTGTTTATGCCATCGGAGTTGATGGAATCGATTATTCAGAAAACCTTATGATGGGTGCGATGGAGGTTCTCAAGATAGCAAGACTTATCAAGCTTGATGGTGCAATCTTAAAGGATGGCAGTCCTTCCTGTGGTGTAAGGCATGTATGGGTCGATAATAAGAAGGTCGAGGGATGCGGGGTTACTACCGCCCTATTAAGAAACAATGGGATAGATGTCCTGAGCCTCGAGGAATGGAAGTGCCGATAACTCAGAAGACTATCTCGCAGGGTATGCCTTCTCTTTCAAAGCCCTTTTTCAGTTCTTCTGCCTTTTCAGTAAAAAAGTCATCATCCATGGCCCATTCGAGTCCATGTCTTCTGTAAACCCAGTCTGCATAATGATAATTCATCCTATCGATTATCACATGATCAACCTTTCCCTTTAATAGTTCAATAAGCTCCTCACAACCCGGCAGGATGGGTGCTATCATGGCAAAGGTCATTATCCCTTCTGAATGGAGTCTCGCAATGGCCTCAATTCTTCTTTTAATCGGGGGAGCAAAGGGCTCAAAGATCCTTCTTATTCCTTCATTAGCTGTTGTTATGGTAAAACCAAAGGTCAGGCGCATTTATCTTTACATCCACAAATTCACCCCATCTCTCTTTATGACCTGAAAACCGCTTCATAAATCTCGCATAGCAGTATACACAGCCAATATTTGGTTAATAGGTGAATAGGTGAAGTGGTGAATAGGCTGAAGGCTGAAGAAAATAGGCTGAAGGCTGAAGGCTGAAGAAATAGGCTGAAGGCTATCGCATATCGCCTAAAGCCTAAAGCCTTAAGCCTTATTTAGGGTATACTATATTTATATGCAAAGGAAAGACCTGTTTGAAAAACACTTCTCTGACCGAACAGGCAAGCTTCACATCTATTGTCCTTACAGGGAAGAGACGGGCATAACTGTTCATGTAGTGATAAAGGATGGATTCTGCTATCGTTCTGAACATTGCATGGTAATAAAGTGCAAATATAATCGCCTTCAGACAGATATAGATACCCTGCTTTCATTGACATGGTAATAGTTGCAGCTACCCTGTATTTCTAATATAATTTTATCAGAAGGGAGGTGAAGTTATGACACTTGAGCTAAATGAAAAGGAGAAGGAATTATTGAGGGAGATCCTCGAGAGTTATCTTTCCGATTTAAGGGAGGAGATAGTTAAAACGGAAGACCACAGATGGAAACCCATACTGCATGAGAGGGAGGATATTATTAAAAAGCTGA
The DNA here is from genome assembly GCA_046290925.1 of Thermodesulfovibrionales bacterium. Classification (GTDB taxonomy): domain Bacteria; phylum Nitrospirota; class Thermodesulfovibrionia; order Thermodesulfovibrionales; family UBA9159; genus JBBIPQ01. Next base: position 6,492 of record JBKBUB010000016.1, read on the forward strand.
TCGAGAGGCTATCATAGCCTGCCTGATCTTATAATCGAGATTATTAGCCAGATTCCGAGGAGAAAGGCAAGGCCAAAACTGGCTATGCCGAGGAGGGAGACACCGAAGATCTTTGGTCCAACACCTGTGGCATGCATTATGGCAGAGCTTATTAGGATGGCACTTATGATCATCCCCAGGGTTATCCTGTTGCTCGAGCGATCCATATCGGTTATGAATTTTTCGAGTCCGACATGTACCATCTTTATGTGAAGGTCATCCCTTAAAATCTTCCTGATTATGTTCTTCATCTGCCTCGGGAAGAGGAATACAAAATCTCCCAATTCCATGATATTTTTGCTTGCTTTTTCAAATATCCTCGAAGGACTAAACTTCCGTCTTACAAGTTTAGTTGCATAGGGTTCTGCTGCAGCTATAAAGTCGAAGTCAGGGTCAAGTTGCCTTCCGATGTTTTCCAATATAAGCATTGCCTTATCAATAAGTAGCAATTCAGAGGGTATCTGCATCCTGTGTTTTATGGCAAGGTGCATGAGTATGTCGAGATACTGAGCAAAATTGATCTCATGGAGTCTCCTGCCATAAAGGGGCTCAAGAAATTCTAATAGATCGATCTTGAATTCCTTCTTGAACCTATCCAGGTCAACATCGACAGGGACGATGCCAAGTTCGATATAGTTCTCTATAAGCCTGTCAAAGTCCTTCTCTATCAGTGCAATAAAGGTATTTGCCATTGTCTCCATCATCTCAGGAGTAACCCTGCCAACGATTCCGAAGTCTACAAAACCGAGTCTTCCATCAGGCATGACAAAGATATTTCCAGGGTGCGGATCGGCGTGAAAGAAACCGTCTTCAAGGATCATCTTAAAATAGGCATTGACGCCAATACTTGCGATTCTCTTCCTGTCAAGTCCCATGGCCTCGATGCCTTTAATGTCATCAATCCTTACACCCGTTATCCTTTCCATTACAAGGACCTTTTCTGTAACAAAGGCTGAGTAAACCTCAGGTATGCATATGTCAGGATTATCCTTGAAATTTTCCTTGAACCTCTCACAGTTTTTCGCCTCACCAACAAAGTCCATCTCTTTATGGACTGTCCGGGAAAATTCCTCTACTATTCCAAGGGGATTAAAAAACCTGCTCTCAGGCATATATCTGTCGAGGAGACGGGCCACAGTGGTTAATATATTTATGTCTGTTTCTATCTGATCCCTGATTCCAGGCCTCTGAACCTTAACGATTACATCGCTCCCATCATAGAGTCTTGCGTGGTGAACCTGTGCTATTGAGGCGGCTGCCACGGGTCTGTCATCAAAATAAAGGAATATCTTATCAATTGGAAGCTTTATCTCTTCCTCTATTATCCTCTTTGCCTCCTCTGTAGGGAAGGGTGGGACTTCGTCCTGTAACTTTTTGAATTCCTTTGCATACTGGACTGTTATAAGATCAGGTCTTGACGAAAGTATCTGGGCAAGCTTTATGAAGCTCGGTCCCAATTCCTCAAAGGCCATGCGCAATCTTTCAGGAACAGACGGCCCTTTAAGGGAAGGCCACTGTCCGAAGGCCCTTAATCTCTTTCTGAAGGGTATGTATCTACCAAGGTGTATCTGGTCTATTATTCGGCCAAACCCATGTTTCAGAAGGACATTAATTATCTGCTGAAGCCGTCGGGCAGACCTATAAGTTCGGAGAATGAAGAGATCCAAGGATTATTCCTCTTGCTGAGTCTCCTCCTTTACCCCTTCGAGTTTCTTTACCCTTAATGAAAGAGACTGGATCTTCTTGTTTAACTTCTCGATATCCTCTTTTGTAGGGATATTCATCTTTTCAAGGGTCTTTGATATCACGTCAGAGAGGCTCTTTGAAAATTGCTCTGTAGTCTTGTTGGCTGTTTCTGTCCATTCCTTCACGATCTTAGCACCCTGTGACTCACTCAACTCCCCCTTTTTAACCAGATCATCAATAAACTCCCTTACCTTTTCCTGAACACCAAAGCCTGCCAGTAAGGCATTCCTTACGATATCAAATACTGTCATGTTGTCCTCCTTTCTCTTTAATCAAATCATACACCGCATTAACCGCCATGTCCAGTTTTTCTATATTATTAGTTCCTCCCTGGGCCATATCTTTCTTGCCACCGCCCCTGCCTCCAGCCATGGCAGCGACCTTTTTCATTATCTCTCCCGCATCAAAACGATCGACCAGATCTTTAGTCACCATTGAGAGAAGAGATGCCTGACCGTTCTTTGCAGATGCGATAAAGATAACGCCTGATTTTATTCTGTCTCTGATATTGTCAGCCAGTATCCTTAAATCCTTTGCCTCAAGGCCATCAATCTTACAGGAGATGACATTTATACCATCTATCTTTTTTGCTTTCTCGATTATTGAGGAGGAGTCTTTAGCCAGTGACTTAGCCTTTAGAGTCTCTATCTCTTTTTCGAGAGCCTTCAACTCTGAGAGAAGTTTCTCAACTCTCTGATAGACTTGATCTGTCTTCAATAGCTCCCCTAATTTCCTGAATTCCGATGCCTTAGCCTTGAGATAGTTGAAGGCGTTGCTTCCGGTAAGCGCCTCAATCCTCCTAATACCTGAGGCAATACTTTCTTCAGAGGCTATGACAAAGAGGCCAATATCACCAGTTGCCCTACAGTGGGTGCCTCCACAGAGTTCTGAACTGAAATCAGGTACAGAGACAACGCGAACCCTTTCTCCATATTTATCACCAAAGATGGCAGTGGCCCCTGAGGCTATGGCCTCTTTCAGATCCATTACATTGACTACTACAGGAAGGTTTTCGAGAATCTTTTCATTCACTATATTTTCGATTGATGAAATCTCATCATCTGAAAGGGAGGAAAAGTGCGTAAAATCGAATCTCAGTCTATTAGGGGAGACGAGAGAGCCTGCCTGTTTTACATGGTCTCCGAGGACAATCCTGAGGGCTGCCTGAAGAAGGTGTGTTGCTGTGTGATTTCTCATGGTTGCCTTTCTCTTTTCTTTATCAACTTTACAGTGAACCCTGTCCCATACCCGAATAGTTCCCTTTTTTATCTTTACATGATGGCAATGAAGCCCCTCGATAGGTTTTGATGTATTCTTAACAGTTGCCCTGAAGTTTTCCCCTACAATCTCACCTGTGTCACCGACCTGACCACCTGATTCTCCATAAAAAGGGGTTATATCGAGAAAAACCTCTATTTCCTCGTCTTCCTTTGCCTCTTTTATCACCTTTCCATCTTTTGCTATGGCCTTGATAACCGAGACTGATTCGAGTCTTTCATATCCAATGAATTCAGTTCTGCCTATCTCGCTAATAAGCTCCCTGTAAATGGGTGCTACAGCCTCTTCCTCGCCAACCCATGATGCCCTTGCCCTTTCTCTCTGGATTTCCATTTCTCTATGAAAGCCTTCTTCATCGATGGCGAGGCCGTTATCAAGGGCTATATCCCTGGCAAGGTCATAGGGAAAACCATAGGTATCATAAAGCCTGAATATTTCTTCTCCTGGTATTGTCTTCTTACCTGATCTCTTTAGCTCATTTATTAACCCCTCAATAAGCCTCATTCCCTGATCGAGGGTCTTTGCAAACCTTTCCTCCTCTATCTCAAGTATCTTTGATACCCTTTCTTTTTCATCAATTAATTCAGGGTATATATCGCCCATTGATACTGCAAGTGCATCGAGGAACCTGTAGAGAACAGGGCCTGAAAGTCCAAGGACCCTCGCATGTCTTGCTGCCCTCCTGATAATCCTCCTCAGAACATAGCCTCTTCCTTCATTGGAAGGGATAAGTCCTTCGGAGAGGAGGAATCCTATCGCCCTTATATGATCTGCTATTACCCTTATAGATATGTCGGTCTCTGTTTTATTGCCATAGCCTATGCCTGCTTCGGCAGAGATGGATGAAATGATTTCTGAAAATATATCCGTATCGAAGTTGTTGAGTTTGCCCTGGAGTACCGCAGTTATCCTCTCAAGTCCCATGCCTGTATCTATACTTGGCCTCGGCAGTGGTGAAAGTTCTCCCTTTTCATTCCTGTTATACTGCATAAAAACCAGGTTCCATATCTCTAAGTATCTATCGCAGTCACAACCAACGCTACAGTCCTTTTTACCACAGCCCACCTCGGAACCCTGATCTATGATGATCTCTGAACAGGGTCCGCAGGGACCTGAATCACCCATTTGCCAGAAATTATCCTTTGCACCGAGCCTTACAATCCTGTCTTCAGAAATCCCTGTCATTTCCTTCCAGAGCAATGCTGCCTCATCATCTTCCTCATAGATCGAGACCCAGAGCCTCTCCTTCGGTAATTTAAACCACTCAGTGAGCAACTCCCAAGCAAAAGAGATAGCCTCCCTTTTAAAATAGTCTCCAAAGGAGAAGTTGCCGAGCATCTCGAAGAAGGTATGGTGTCGTGCCGTATGGCCGACATTTTCTATATCACTGTGTTTACCACCTGCCCTGAGACACTTCTGACAGGATGTTGCCCTTTTATAGGGTCTTGTCTCCTCACCTAAAAATACAGATTTGAACTGTACCATGCCTGCGTTTGTGAATAAGAGGGTAGGGTCTCCCTTTGGTATGAGAGAGGAACTCCTGACAAGTTCGTGCCCTTTGCTGACGAAGAAGTCGAGGAAGGCCTTTCTTATCTCTCTACTCTTCATCTTTTACTTTCCTGATGGTTTTGGTGCAGGGAATATATCAACGAGCTTACCATCTATAAATAAGAGCCTTTTGTCGAGGTAAAGACCCATCTTTGAATATATCCATTCCTCCTTCATCTTTCCTTCTTCAGTAGGTGGCAGGATATTTATTGCAGACGGTGAACCCCAGGCATACCTTACCTGCTGGGTCGTCATGCCGATCACTACCTCGCCACTCTTTATATGCTCCTGAATCTCAGGAGGAAATCCCTTCAGTTCCTCGGGAGAATATCGCGCTGTCTTGGCGCACCCTGCTGTTAGCATCATAAGTAATAAGAGACCTGAAATTGATATTGTCAGGCGTTTCATTTTAAGATACCTCCTCGTTATAGAATTTTTTTAATACCTTTCTGATTGTCTCGAAGGAATAGCCTTTTCTTTGAAGAAGGGAGTAAACCCTTCTTTTGTCTCCTTCATCACTGTAACCTTTTATCCTTTTCTCAAGCAGTCTAAGGGCATTGCCTTCCTCGTCTATATCATGACAGACCTCATCAATAATTTCTGCTGATATGCCACGGGTTAATAGAAAGTTTCTTATCCCAATAGTACCCAATCTTTTGGTTCCCTCTGCATAATTCCTGAAGTTAAAGGCAACGCTTCTATCATCAATAAGTCCCATCTCCTTGAGTCTCCTCATAGCGTTTTTTATCTCATTATCATCATAACCCTTCATAGAAAGCCGTTTTATTAACTCACCTTCGCTCCTTCCTCGATAACTGAGGAGCTTTAAGGAATAACTAAGGGCTGATTGTTTTTTTCTCACAGGGATTCACTAAAATCGCTCTATCTCGATGTCACTTTTTGTCTCAACAGAGGATTCAAAGGCAAGGTCGCTTGTTGAATGAACCCCTTTGACCTTAAGGGCAAAATCATCAGGATTTGTGGCCCTTCTCATAGCCTCTTCATAAGTGACCAATCCTGACTTATAGAGGTCAAAGAGGGACTGATCAAAGGTCTGCATCCCATAGTGAATCTTCCCCTGTGCGATTACATCAGGTATCATCTTTGTTTTATCCTGGTCCATAATGCAATCTTTTATGGTGGCTGTAGCAACAAGGACCTCAACAGCAGGAACCCTGCCCTTTCCATCTGCCCTCGGAATCAATCGCATCGAGATAATACCCTTGATTACAGAGGCCAGTTGGATCCTTACCTGCTTGTGCTGGTAAGGGGGGAAGACAGCAATTATCCTGTTCACCGTCTCGGTGGCGTCTATAGTGTGAAGGGTGCTGAAGACAAGGTGACCTGTCTCGGCCGCAACAAGGGCTGTCTGGATAGTTTCAAAGTCACGCATCTCACCAACGAGTATTACATCAGGGTCCTGTCTGAGGGCAGACCTCAAGGCCTTGCCAAAGGATTCGGTATCACTGCCAACCTCTCTCTGGTTAACTATACTCTTTTTGTCCCTATGGAGGTATTCTATGGGGTCCTCAATAGTAACTACATTACAGGTTCTATTAGAATTTATATAGTCAATCATTGATGCCAGGGTTGTTGACTTACCACTCCCTGTGGTCCCTGTTACGAGGACGAGTCCCCTTTCCTCCATGGCTATCTTTTTCAA
>JBKBUB010000170.1:0-3776 GCA_046290925.1 Thermodesulfovibrionales bacterium
TCCTCTGTAAGGATTTCACGCATCCTGTCATCGATCCTTGGCTCATAGGTCATATTATTTATCCTATCAATTGAGACCGAGGGAAAAGGAAGTCCTGATCTGCCATGAATAGTGTATCCGCAGCCTGTAAGGAGTAAAAGGATAATAGAGCAGCACCAATTCACGATGTTCTGCCGCTCTGATGCTTTAACATAACTCATAACCATAATCCATTCACCTAAGGCTTAAGGCTTAAGGCTTAAGGCTTTAGGCTTACGTTGGTAAAGAGGTGAAGAGGTGAATTGGTGAAAAGGCCTATTCACCCATTCACCTCTTCACCCATTCACCTCTTCACCCAGCCTTCAGCCTTCAGCCTATTCTCTTCAGCCTTCAGCCTGATTTCTTAAGCCTTCAGCCTTCAGCCTAATCTCTTCAGCTGGGTTAAATAACTATATTAACGAGCTTGCCCTTAACAACAAAGACATTCCTTATCCTTTTTCCCTCGACCATGGCCTTTATCTTTGGGTCTCCCAGGGAGAGTTCCTTTATCCTTTCATCACCGAGGCCAGCAGGTATCATGATCTTTGATCTTACCCTTCCATTAACCTGGATTACGAGTTCTATCTCTTCCTCTTTTGCTATCTCCTCATTCCATTCAGGCCATCTCTCTTCAAGTATGCTCGGACTGTGACCTATAGCCTCCCACAACTCCTCTGCTATGTGTGGAGAAAAGGGTGAAAGTAGCAAAAGGGTTGTTTCGATCGCGCATTTCAATACCCTGAGGTCATCGTTATTGTTAGGCTCGAATCCTGATATCTCATTGACGAGTTCCATGAGTGCAGCGATGGCAGTATTGAAGTGATATTCCCTTTCAATATCGATCGTGACCCTCTTTATCGTCTGGTGAGTCTTTCTCAACAGGGATGAGGCCGTAGATGATAGGTTATAGGTAGAAGTCTCTTTTACCCCTTGACCCGCAGCCCATGACCTGTATTTATAAACAATCCCCCATAATCTATTAAGAAACCTGAAGGCTCCTTCCACACCCCGATCAGACCATTCCAGGTCTTTCTCAGGCGGTGCTGCAAAGAGGGAGAAGAGCCTTACTGTGTCAGCACCATATCTCTCTATCATCCGGTCAGGGTCAACGACGTTTCTCTTAGACTTAGACATCTTCTCGACCCTTCCCTTTATAATGGGATTACCGCAGTGTATGCACCTCTCCTGCTCTACCTCCTCAGGGAAGAGCCATCCATGTTCAGGGCAGCGAAGGGTCTCTTTGCAGACCATACCCTGGGTAAGTAGGTTTGTGAAGGGCTCATCAAAATCAACTATCCCGAGATCCCGAAGGACCCTTGTAAAGAACCTCGAATACAGTAGGTGCAATACCGCATGTTCCACCCCTCCAATGTACTGTTCCACAGGCATCCAGTAGGCTATTTTCCCCCTGTTAAGAGCCTCTTCATCCTTCCTTGAACAGTATCGGATAAAATACCAGGATGAATCGACAAAGGTATCCATCGTGTCCGTCTCTCTCCTGCCGATCTTCCCGCACTTAGGGCAGGGAGCATTCAAAAAGTCCTTTGAATCGAGTAAAGGAGAGCCTCCCTTGCCTGTAAATCTGACATCTTCTGGAAGTATCACAGGTAGGTCTTTTTCATTGACTGGAACGATTCCACAACTGTCACAGTATATAATCGGTATCGGGGTGCCCCAGTATCTCTGTCTTGATATGCCCCAGTCCCTGAGTTTATAGTTTATAACCCTTTTACCGATCCCCCTTTCTTCTATGTATTCTCCAATTTTTTTCCGAGCCTCATCACTCCTCAACCCGGTGAACTGTCCAGAATTAATCAGGATACCCTCATCCTCGTATGCTTCTGTTATGCTACTACTCAGTGACTCTGTAACCCTATCTTCAGGCACTATCACGACCCTTACAGGGAGTCCATACTTCTTTGCAAATTCAAAGTCTCGCTGGTCATGGGCTGGGACTGACATTATCGCTCCTGTGCCGTATTCCATCAATACAAAATTGGCTATATAAATGGGTATCCTCTCATTATTCATAGGATTAATTGCGTAATAGCCAGTAAATAACCCCTCCTTCTCCTCCATCTTTCCATACTTTGCCTTAATTGCATCTAATCTCACCCTGTCAGTAACGAGTTTTTCAGAAAGGGTGTGTCCTGGTGCGAGGCATACAAAGGTTGCACCCCATAGGGTGTCAGGCCTGGTAGTGAATATCTTTATCTTCTCCTTAAGCCCTTCAATAGGAAAGTCCATCTCAACACCCTCGCTCCTGCCTATCCAGTTTCTCTGCATCGCCACAACATTCTCAGGCCATCCCTTTAATCTATCGCAACCATTAAGGAGTTCCTCAGCATATCCAGTTATCTTAAAGAACCACTGCTCCAGTTCCTTCTGTATAACAACAGAGTCACATCTCCAGCACTTCCCATCGATTACCTGTTCATTGGCGAGGACAGTAATACAGGAGGGACACCAGTTCACAAAAGAGATTTTCCTGTAGACAAGCCCTCTCTCATACATCTTCAGGAAAAACCATTGGTTCCATCTGTAATATTCAGGGTCGCATGTGGTAACCTCCCTGCTCCAGTCATAGCTCAGGCCCATCCTCTTCAGTTGATCCTTCATATAATCAATATTCTCGTAAGTCCACTTAGCAGGATGGACCCCTTCCTTTATTGCTGCATTTTCTGCTGGAAGCCCAAAGGCATCCCATCCCATTGGATGAAGGACATTATATCCACGCATCCTCTTATATCGGGCTATTACATCACCTATGGCATAATTCCTCACATGTCCCATATGTATCTTCCCTGATGGATATGGGAACATCTCGAGACAGTAGAACTTCTTTCTCTCAGGATCAAGATCTGTCCTGAAGATGTCCCTTTCAGCCCAGTATTTCTGCCACTTTTCCTCTACCTTCTGCGGATTATACTTCTCTTCCATAACCTCCTCGATTATATGCCATAATTCCAAAAATGCCACTATGGGCAGCCTTCAAAGCCTAATGCCCATCGTTCTATCGAGAATCCTCGGTGATTCCAGAGACTTGATATTATAGCATGTTATATAATTTATTATGATACTTGAAAGCCTGTTCAACCCCGCAAGTATTGCTCTCATTGGTGCTTCCCATAGCGAGGAAAAACTTGGTGGCGTAATACTCAAGAATCTTTTGAGATTCAAAGGAAAAGTCTATCCTGTAAATCCCAGGTATTCAGAACTCATGGGAATCAGGTCCTATCCCTCTGTCATGGACATCCCGGAAAAGATTGACCTCTCGATAATAATAAGACCTGCTGATGAGGTACCTGGTATAATCAGGCAACTCAAGGGGAAGACCTCCACAGTGATAATTGAGAGTGCTGGTTTTGCAGAGATCGGGAAGGTTGATTTACAGAAGGAGGTAAAGGTTCTCGGAGGTGAATATGGTCTCAGGATTCTGGGACCGAACTGTATGGGCATATTAAACCCTTACAAGAGGCTTGATACCTTTTTCCTATCACAGGAGAGGCTCAGGAGACCTGGAAAGGGCAATATTGCTGTCATCTCGCAGAGTGGGGCCATTCTTAGTTGCCTCGTGGGAGAAATCGCCTCAATTAAGAGGGGTATATCGATTGCTGTTGGTTACGGAAATGCTGTGGACATAAACGAGTCTGACATCCTCGAATATCTTCTTCATGAAAGAAAAACAGAGGTGGTTATAACTTATATTGAAGGGCTCACTGACGGAAGGCTCTTTGTTGAGAAGGCAAGGGAATTAT
>JBKBUB010000171.1:0-3776 GCA_046290925.1 Thermodesulfovibrionales bacterium
GTAGATGGCTTGTAAGGGTAATTCCCCATTTCAGACCTGTATTCCAGATCGAGGGGGACCTGGGCAGGAGGGGAGTGGGGATGTATGACAGGATGAATAACATCGGAGCGAATGAGATAGTTATAGAGACGCCCGAGCATGAGAGGTCTCCGGAGGATATAGGCATAGAACAGGTCTTAAGGGTACTGAGCATCTATAGGGACAGACTTACTGACCTTGAAAAGGATGCGCGGTTGAGATATGTCTTTATATACAAGAATCATGGTAAGGATTCCGGCGCAATCTTTTCTCACCCTCACTCACAGGTTGTTGCCACACCTATTATACCGAAGAGGATAAAGGAAGAACTTGATGGTGCAAAGCAATATTATGCCTATAAGGAAAGGTGCATATTCTGTGACATGATCAGAGAGGAATTAAGGCTGGCAGAAAGGGTGATATACGAAACGAGGGATTTCGTAGCCTTCAGTCCCTTTGCACCAAAATTCCCCTTTGAGTTCTGGATACTTCCAAAGAGACACAGTTGCGCCTATCAGGATATTGCCGGCTCTGAGATGGAGGACCTGTCGTTAATGATGTTGACCATGATCAAAAAGTTAAAAAAGATTCTCAATAACCCGCCTTATAACTTCGTCATACACACAGCTCCTAACAGGATACCGAGGAAGGACCATTGGCATACTCTTGGTGAGGACTTCCATTGGCACATAGAGGTTATGCCACGGCTTATAAGGATGAGCGGTTTCGAATGGGGTTCAGGTTTTTATATCCTTACAACTTCCCCTGAGGAGGGGGCAAAATATTTAAGGGAGGCATGATATGGTGATCAAGAAGATTCTTTTCCCGACAGATTTCTCAGAGGGGTCTGCAAATGCAATACCCTATGTTGTTGACCTTACGAAACATTACGGTGCAAGGCTTTATATCGTCCATGTTATCTATGACATTGCAAAGGCCTCGGGCTGGTATGTGCCACATATAAGTATGGATGAGCTTTACAAGGATATCGAGGATAACGCAAAGAAGGAATGCGAAAGATGGTGCACAGAAGAACTCAGGGGTTATAAGGAGATGGAGCACAGGGTGCTGAAAGGCGTACCCCATGAGGAGATACTCAAATTTGCCGAGGAAAATGATATAGACCTTATCATCATGGGAACCCATAGCAGGAAGGGTCTTGACAGGATAATCTTTGGTAGCACCGCAGAAAGGGTTGTGAGAAACGCAAAATGCCCTGTCCTTACTGTAGGACAGCCGCCTAAGAAGGGGTAAGGATTACGTAAAAGATAGTATGAGGGTCTATCTCTCTGAGAATGCCTTTATGGATATTCTTCTCAGCTCAGCAGAGGTTTACAAGAGGGAATGCCTTGGTTACCTTCTCGGTTACAGGCTTGAGGACAGATATATAATCGAGCATGCCTTTAGCTTCCAGACAGCAAATAGGAGGCATAAGGGTGTTGTATTTAATGATAAAAACCACAAAAAGATAGAACCAATAATCGAGAGATTCGAAAAGCTACAGATAATTGGTGACTTTCACTCCCACACCCAATTTGGCCTCTCGAAGGGATTACCAGTGCCCAGTGAGGAGGATATAGCAGGCATGAAGGAGGGCCTTATATACCTCATAGTTGCCATAAACAATAATGAAAAGACTGTTGGCTGGGGAGAAAACAGGGACGGTACAATATCAGGATCTGTAGGTGATTTTTTCTTCAAGGTGTCTGCCTATTACAGAAATGGAAACTCAACGAAAAGGGCAAAGATATATTGCCCTTTCCCTCCGGGTTTTGCAAGTTGAATAGTGATGGGTAATGGGTGATGAGTTATGGACTATCGGAATCATGTTCAGGTTCTCGTCATAGGTGGTGGGCCTGCTGGCTCTGTGGCATCAAGAACCCTTGCTCAGCATGGTATAGATACCATCCTCATCGAACGGAATCTTGCCTTTAGAAAACCCTGTGGCGGCGGCATCCCGTCGCCAGCCTTTGAGGAACTCTTACTCCCTGAAGAGACAATAAAGAAAAGGGTTGACAGGATGAGGATTGTTTCACCTACGGGCAATATCCTCGATATCCCCCTTAAGGGTGGCTTTATAGCTATTGTGGACAGGCAGGAATTTGATTCAGTCCTCAGGCAAGAAGCTAAGAGGGCAGGGGTCAAAATTATTGAAGGGGAGTTTATAGGGTTTAAAGATACAGGCAGGCAGGTAACATCAGAGGTCATTATTGCCGGCGAAAGGGTCTCGATCAGATCGGATTATGTTATTGCTTCAGATGGGGTAAACTCAAGGACACGCATATCTGCTGGTCTTGGGCCTATCCCTTCGTTCATGACGGTATCAGAAAAGATAGATGGTAACACAGACTTCTGTGAGTTCTGGCTTGGCTCAGACCATGCACCTCATCTTTATTCATGGGTGTTCCCTTCAGTTAACGGCCTCTCTGTGGGTACCGGTGTAATCGGAGGTGGCAATGTAAATGTAATCATGAATAGATTTCTCCAGAAAAGACAACTTAAGAATAACAATCGAATTCGGGGATATAAGATACCCCTATGGAAGGGTGATACATTCAATAAAGGAAATATCCTGTTTGCAGGCGATGCAGCAGGCCAGGTTATGCCGCTGAGCTTTGAAGGGATCTACTATGCCATGAAATCTGGTCAATTAGCAGCAAAGGCAGTAATTAACCATAGACCAGGCGATTACAGGAAACTCTGGAGGGATAAATTCTATAAACGATTCCTCCTCATGAGGCTCCTCTGGGAGTATTTTCTTAAAAGTGACGAGAGGGCAGAGAAACTCGTTGAGTTGTTAAAGAGACCTGAACTTCAGGAGGCTTCGATGAGACTCTGGTTGAGTAAGGATATGAGTCAAAAAAGCCTCCTCTCCTATATAAAACACTTTAAGTCATTTATAGTCAAATCCTGAATCCTTCCATCTTTGATAAAATAAAAGATGAGGATCGATACCAGATTGAAGATAGCCGTTGCCCTTTCCCTCCTATTTCATATTGTGATGATTTTCTTAATCCTACTTCTGCCACATAAAAGGGTTGAGAAGGAAAATCCTATAATGGCAAGGCTCATTACCCCTGAGGAGATGACAGGCCAGAGACAGGGGTTCGGCTTACCTACAAAAAGGCAACAGTCAACGAAGGGACGAGGGAACAAAGAGCCAGTAGGTTCAAGGATTAGAGGTTTTGAAGAACATAGCAAGGGGGGTGACGATCAAGCGGTTCGAGGGAAGGGTAGACAAAAAGGCGGTGATAAAGAAGGAGGTGAGAAAGATTCAGAGAGTCAAGGAATTGACAGTTTTTCCTCACCAAATCAGCCTCTCAAGCCTTTACCCTCCACTCCTTCCCGCTCTGGACCCTCGGGGGGATCGCCGGTTCTTCCGAGAGAGAGGCTCTTTGATAGGGAGGTTGTGGAGAAGCTGGCAAAGAAGGAAAAAGAAGATATTAAGCCAGACCGTGGAATAACCTTTGACACAAATGAACTGAGGTACTACAGCTATATGCAGAGACTGAAGGACAAGATAGAGGGGATATGGAGATACCCTCCTGAGGCTGCTGAAAGAGGGATTTATGGAGACCTCTATATAAGATTTACGATTAAGAAGAATGGAAGGCTCGGCGATATCGAATTATTAAGGACATCAGGCTACAGGAGCCTCGATGAAGCTGCAATGAAGGCACTAAGGGATGCGGAGCCCTTCTGGCCATTGCCAGAGGAATGGAAAAAGGATGACCTCATTATAACAGGCCATTTTATAT
>JBKBUB010000172.1:0-3700 GCA_046290925.1 Thermodesulfovibrionales bacterium
CATTATAACAGAAAAGCCACCTGTTAAGACAACATTGAAATGGCTCTCTCCTCTGGATTCAATCTCACTAATGATCCTTTCAACAGCCCCTGCCGTCCCGTATATAATACCAGAAATTATATTTTCCCTTGTATCCTTTCCTGGAAGATCTATCTTCTCATCACTGACCATAAGATCAACGAGCGGAAGGCGCGATGTGTACGCATTAAGCGCCCTTGCCATCATCTCAAGGCCTGGCATTATCGTGCCGCCGATAAATATATTATCCCTTATAATGCTGAGGGTCGTGGCGGTCCCGAAATCAACGACTATTGCTGGTGACCCATAAAGCCTAACTGCACCCACAACATTGGCGATCCTATCAGGGCCAACCTCTTCAGGCTTTAAGACATCAAAGGAAAGGCCTGAGTCAATGGTCCGACCAAGGATAAGGGGATCAAGACCTGTTGACCTGGATAAAGCCAGGGAAAAGGTTTCTGTCAGCTCATTAACTACAGAAGAGATGATAGTTCCGTAGACCTTCTCAGGCTTAATGCCTGAAATAAAGGCTTTTATCTTTTCGCTGTATTCTTCAGCAGTCATAGATAGATTGGTCTTAAAACTTTCTTTAGACACAAGTTTACTGCCATCGAAAAAGCCAAGAGTTATGGATGAATTGCCTATGTCAGCGGCGATTATACTCTTCATCGCAAATGAACCACATCTCCTGAGTCTATCCTTTGAACAATTCCCGATGGTTGCCTTATTAGCAGTCTTCCTTCTATATCTATATCTATAGCCTTTCCCTTTATAATCCTTTCTCCTGTCAAGATAAAAAACTCTTTTCCCATAGTCAATGAAATCTCCTTCCACCTTGTAAGAATTGTCCTGTCTTGGCCGTTTATAAAGAGACCATACCACCTATCAAAGGAGGTCAATAAACCCCCTAAGAGTTCATTACGATCAAAATCCCTTCCTGATACAAGCCTGAGGGAGGTTGCAGTGTTAAGGATCTCGGGTGAGAGGTCATTTCTTAGGGAATTAACATTTATGCCTATACCCACTACAACGAACTGAGGCTCCTTTCCCGAAAAACGGGCCTCGCAAAGAATACCACCTACCTTTTTAAAAACCTTATCCTCAGATACCATAATGTCATTTGGCCACTTAACCCTTACAGGGACAGATACCTCTTTCTCAATTGCTTCTGAAACAGCCACTGCCGCTGTTATAGTCAGAAGGGATAACCTTATTTTTATGGGATACCTCAGGATTATGCTCATGTAGATATTCTTGCCTGGTGGGGAGTGCCATTTCCTTCCTAATCTTCCACGACCCATGGTCTGCATATCAGCTATCACCACTGTGCCATGAGGATACCCCTTTTCGGCAAGGGAAAGGGCATAGGAATTGGTAGAATCAATAGTGTTGAGAAATACCCTTTCCTTTCCTATTTCCAATAGCCCTATATCAACCTAAATTTTACTCTTCTTTAAGAATAACAACCTCTATTTTACCCTTAAGCCCCTCGGCGAATCTCTTAGCATCCCTTTCCTCTCCAACTATCGAGCCATAATGCATTGGTATAGCCACCTTCGGCTTAATATCGAGGGCTGCCTGGACAGCCTCTTCAGCAGTCATAACATAGGTGCCAGATACAGGCAGCAGGGCAATGTCAACCTTAAGATTCTTCATCTCAGGGATGTGGTCTGTATCCCCTGCTATGTATATCCTTTGACCGTTGACAGTAAATATATAGCCTACCCAGTTTTTATCCCTTGTATGAAACTGCTTGTTTGTATTATAGGCAGGAACAGCCTCGATATCTATTCCCTCCACCTTTATCCTGTCTCCAGGCTTCACGGTCTTTATATTTCCTGAGAGTTTCTTTGCGCAATCAGGGGTCGTGACAATCACCGTGTTTGGTCCTTGAATCTTCTTCACATCATCTGGTGAGCAGTGGTCATAATGCTCATGAGTAATAAGGATTATGTCTGCCCTGTCCTTCTTCTTGATCTTAAAGGGATCGGTATAGATAACCCTTTCACCAATGACCTTAAAGGTGTCATGACCTAACCAGTGGATATTCTTTACCATTATCTTTACCTCCTTTTCCCCTGCCATCGCAGTGGCCGGGATTAAAATCATTAGACCGATCAGCAAGACAAACAATCTATTCATCTTTTCCCTCCTCCTTTAAATAATTATACCAGACCGTGAGCCAAAAGAAGCTCCTGAAATTTTTAAACAGTTTTGCTACACTACTTAAACAACTTTTGGAGGTTCTGGTATGTTTTTAAGATCAGGTCTTATCTTGTTGCTTATTTTATTAAGTTGTGGAATCGCTTCGGCAGAGATAAAGCATAAGAATTTCAACAAGGAGGAGATACAGAAGATGTCAGAAACACAGGCAGTTATAGAAACAAAATTCGGCGAGATTAAACTCAGATTCTTTCCAGATGTAGCACCAAACCATGTGAATAACTTCATAGAGCTTGCAAAAAAGGGGTTTTATGATGGAACTATCTTTCACAGGGTTATACCAGGATTTATGATTCAAGGTGGAGACCCAAATACAAAGGGTGCGGATAAATCAAGGTACGGTATGGGCGGGCCAGGCTATCAGCTTAAGGCGGAGTTCAACAATAGACCTCATAAAAGGGGAACCCTCTCAATGGCAAGGGCAGCTAACCCTGATAGCGCAGGTTCTCAGTTTTTTATCTGCGTTGCTGATGCGCCTTTCCTCGATGGTCAATACACCGTTTTTGGCGAGGTCATCTCTGGAATGGATGTGGCAGATAAGATAGTGAGCCAGCCACGGGACAAAAGGGATAATCCCCTTGAGAGGATCGAGATGAAGGTAAGGATTGTGGAGAAATAAATAGCCCCATTGTTACCAGGGCATCTCATCTTCCATATGAAAGAATTTCCCTGTTGAACCCTCAGGCCCAAGGGTTGCGAGTCTGACTGCAGTCTTTGCCCCTTCTGTAACATCCATCGGTGCATCAGGGCCTCCCATATCAGTCTTTACCCATCCTGGATGGGCCGAGTTTACCTTTATATTCGTATCCTTTAAAGCCGCTGCCAGATGGATAGTGAATTGATTCAGTGCAGCCTTTGAGGCATCGTAGGCAAAGGGCTTGAATTCATCCGATTCTTCACTCTGGTATGTGAGTGAGCCGAGGATGCTCGATACATTCACGATGCGACCAGCCTGACTCTTTTTGATAAGGGGCAGGAGCGCCTGAGTCAATTCCACTGCTCCAAAGAAATTTACATCAAAGGTCTTCCTGATCGCCTTTGGTGAGATAGTTTCGACACTATTACTGATTAGGGGTTCCTCCCTGTGAATCATTCCCGCATTGTTCACGAGGATGTCGAGCTTACCAAACCTTCCTTCTATATACTTCTTGACTTCTTTAATATGTTCAGGATTTGTAACATCCAGCAGGATGAATTCCACATCAAGCCCTTCCTTTTGCAATTTTTTAGCTGCCTCTCTTCCTTTAGAGACCCTCCTCGCTCCCATAAGTACCTTAATGCCCATCCTTGCAAGCTGTCGGCTCGTCTCGAAACCGAGCCCCCTGTTTGCCCCTGTAACCAATGCGATTTTTTGGGATGACATTTTTTACCTCCCTTTTCCATATATACCCAAACGTTGCAAAAATTAGCCTGATATTGGGGGCTGGCATGGTGAAAAAACTTTTATCTGCGATACCTA